>UQGS01000005.1 GCA_900540685.1 uncultured Catenibacterium sp.
TACATGATTATCATACTACAATCAGATCATAAAAACAGGTGGAAGATTATGCCGTCACAAAAGGCATATTTTCCACCTGTTTATTAATTTAATTTGCGGTTTCATTAGTTTTTATTATGGGTAGAGTTTGCGGTTTAACACTGTATAATTTTTATTAGATTGTCCTTTTACTTTCTTACCAAAATCAAATTGATCGATGTATTTTATCTCATTAATATCTGAATAACAAATGCTTTCTTCATTACATAATGGTGCCTTTATTGAAATCTTTTTATTATCATAATTGACCACCGGTTCAGACTGAAAATCTACTATAGTAAAAGCAATTATCATAATAGGAAAAATAAGAATGAAAGCAGAAATTAATTTGCTCATTTTTTTTGACATTTTCTAACGCCTCCGGTAACAAATTTTGCGGGTCTCAATGTATTGGTCTTCGTATATCAGTCAGTCACATTTGCACATATTGACTTTAAATTAAGCGTGAACTATAATAATTGTGAACGATGGAACAACCAGTAAGCGGTTGTCCTTGGGTTTTATATGATTGAAATAACTATCTCAAACTTTTCCTGAGGCTGAGGTAGTTTTTTTTGCACTATTATCTATAATGATAAGAAGTAACTTTACAATGATTCCTATAATAGACACAATAAATGCTAACGATGTTAACACCACCATGATTGTTTCATA
This sequence comes from uncultured Catenibacterium sp., assembly GCA_900540685.1. GTDB lineage: Bacteria > Bacillota_I > Bacilli_A > Erysipelotrichales > Coprobacillaceae > Catenibacterium. The sequence goes on from UQGS01000005.1 coordinate 694, forward strand.
TGTTGTCATTGCGCATCACCTCCGTTTTTCAGATTTTCCCAAAACTTCTAGGAATGTGAATTTCGAAGGATTGCGTACCTTCGTCATGACGACCAAGGATAACCACCTACCGTATACGGTTGTTCCACATAAGAATTATAGTATATAAGCATATAACTGTAAGCGACAAATTATATAGTGTACCTAAAAAGGACGATTAAATCACATTTTCGATTTAATCGTCCTTTATGATTATTCCGCTTTGGTTGATCACTTATTCTGACTAGGTTGACCAAGTGTTCCGATACTTTTGACCAACTAACCAATTTAATAAAATTCCGGCGGGATTGACCAACCATTCCGATGAACCTGACCACCCAAAAATCTTGACTGTAAAAAGTATATCCAGGATTGTTTTCGTTTATCTGTTTCTCATTGACTTAGAAGAGAGATGGAAGCAGAAAGGAAGTATTCGAAGAGGTGGAGAAGAAAACACTAAGACCACTCCCTGAATTTCCTTTTGAGGTATGTCACTGGTTTTATTCAAGAAAGGTACAGTTTAACTGTCATATCGCTTATAAAAAAGAACTGGTATTCAGTTCCATATGAATATGTAGGCAAGATGGTAGACATTAAGGTGACTGAGACCACATTGACTACCTATTATCAGAATAAGCGTATTAATGTACATAGGGTGTTTCCAGATTACGTTATAAATAAACTCCACAAATAATCATGATATGCCAGAGTCTGTCAAAGTAACAGAATGGGATGATGAGCGCATAAAGAAAATAGTAGACATACTCTACTATTCTAATAATTCTAAAACTCTTTTTTGAATAATTTCTTCCAAATATTTGAGTCTTTTTCTAGGTAATCGATATTTATAATGACTTTCAAACTTGAAACCTATTAATTTTCTTAGTTTTTCTTTTTGTCTTTTTGTCATACGTGGTTTTACAAAAGCAATAAAATCTTGATATGTTGCAGGAAGTCTTGTTTGGATGTATTGATTAATATTCTTAAAATCATCCTCCATAGCATAACAAAGAAGTGATAATCCATTATCAAAAATAGGCGCACATCCCACAATTTTATTTGATTTATTATCAATTAAAAAACCAAAGTTACCAAAATGACGATCTTCATTTAAAATCACTGCATCAAAAACAAGCATATCTAATAATTCTTGATAATAGCTTTCACCTAGTTTTTTATAATAATCAATAACTGATTCTATTCCACCTGTTTTAATAATTCTTCCAACTGGAATATAAGATACATTTTCATTTGTGAAAAGTAAACATGTTGAACAAAGCTTCCCTTTCCATTTAGAAAGTCCATAATCTACATAATGTAAATCCATTGTTTTGGCAATTTGTGAAGCATAATATTCACTATAAGGTTCTAAGCCACTATTCGCAAATCCTTCTGTTCCTGATTTATAAAGAAGAATATTATTTTTTATTCTTCTCCATGATTTTGCTAGCATCCCATTTGTTGTAAATTCAGGTGATGATCTAAATGAAGTTCTTGTATAACTTCCATATCCTGTAAAAGCAATGGAAGCAATATTTGTATTAAAAGAATTATGATAAAGATTTTTATCTTTAAATAAGTCTTTACAATTTTCTTGCACAACACAATAACTATCATTCAATGATAAGCCTTGACATATATCAATAATACCTTTTGTATCTTTTTCATTTAACCCTAATCGAGATAAAAAATTAGAAACATAGGCTCTATTTCTAGGAATCGTCCTTTTTTGAAGCCATTTTTTTAATCCTTCATTACTTAATTCTAAGTCTAATGGTAAAAGATATTGTAAATTTTGATTAACAGTATTAATTAAAACTTCTAATCCATCATTTGTATTTTTCATAGAAAAATACAATAAATCATTATCATACTGTTTTAAAATATAATTCATGAAAAACACATCCTTTCAAAAAATAATTATCTAATAATTTCCATCCATTTTACCTCATCTTTGAAGTAAAAAAATAGCGATTTTTAGGTAGTGACACCCTTTCATATAGGCGACATCCACGTAAATCGCTATTTTTTGATTCTTTAAAATATCTTAAAAAATGTTTATTTCATCGGCTTTTTTGATGATATCCATTTTAACTCTTAATTTGGTGGAGGCGGGGGGAATCGAACCCCCGTCCAAAAGCCGTCCCATATCAGGTGTCTACAGTTTATCTTATTGAATCAATTTAAGTATGTTACGATCAATAAGCAATCTTTCGCATACCGATTTCTAATTAGTTTTCATGAATATAGTCAGAACATCCTATATCCCTTATCTTACAGGTTATGTTACAGACTCTAAAGGTGTAAGCGCAGATAGGTCTGCATTCGCAAGTCTATGTCGACTATTAAGCGAAAGCGTAATTTGTTCTGTTTCCAGATATTTGTTTGTGCATGTAACGTTTGCCAACGACTGCTGCCTGATTCAAACTGACCCCTGTCGAATCCAAGACGCCCCCATTAATAAGCGCGTTTGAGAGCTTTCTCAATATCGCGCTTAGCATCTTTTTCTTTTAAATCATTACGCTTGTCATAAAGCTTCTTACCTTTTGCGAGAGCTATTTCTAGTTTTGCTTTTGAGGTATTGAAGTAAAGCTTTGTAGGAACGATTGTTAAACCATCCTCACGAACCTTCTTCTCTAGTTTACTAATTTCTTTCTTATGAAGCAATAGTTTTCTGATACGTCTAGGTTCATGATTAAAGATATTTCCATTCTCATAAGGGGCAATATACATATTCTCAATAAAAGCTTCATGGTCTTTAATTCTTACAAAACAGTCCTTAAGGTTAGCACTGCCTTTACGAATAGACTTGATTTCAGTACCTTTTAATTCAATACCTGCTTCAAAAGTTTCTAGGATAAAATAATCATGATATGCTTTTTTGTTATTTGAGACTATTTTCATATACATTACCTTCTTGTACGAAATTTTCTTTTCTTCTTTCTATGACTTCCAGCTTTTACAAGCTCGAAGTCAATTGTCTTTTCTAGCTTATTTGCTTCAGTCACTCTGACTTTTACAGGATCACTCATCTTGAACATACGTCCAGTATGTTCACCGATAAGAATAAGATTCTTTTCATCATAAGCATAATAATCATCTGTTAAGGAAGTCATATGAACAAGACCTTCAATGGTATTAGGAAGTGATACAAAGAATCCAAAACTTGTAATAGAAGAAATATAACCATCAAATACCTCACCAACATGATGAGACATAAATTCAGCTTTCTTCATATCTTCTACTTCACGTTCAATATCAATCGCAATTCTTTCACGATTAGAAGACTGTTCAGCAAGTACTGGAATCATTTCTTCAAACTCATTCATTCTAGAATAATCATTCTTGAATAAGTAAGTTCTAATCAAACGATGTACCAATAAGTCTGGATAACGTCTAATAGGTGATGTGAAGTGTGTATAGAATTCATCCGCAAGACCGAAGTGTCCAAGACATTGTGCATCATAACGTGCTTTCTGCATTGATCTTAATAATAATGTAGAAATAATATCATGCTCAGGTGTTCCCTTAGATTCTTCAATCATACGTGCTAATTCATGAGGGTTGATCTTTTCAAGAGACCCATGAATAGTATAACCCAAAGGCTTCGCAATGGAAACAAATTGTTGTAACTTCTCTTTCTTAGGATACTCATGTATACGATAAATGAAAGGTACATCCATCCATTTAAAGTGTTCAGCCACTGTTTCATTGGCACATAACATGAACTCTTCAATAATATGATCACTCTCACCACGATTTCTTAAGACAACATCTACAGCACGTCCTTTATCATCTACAAGAACCTTTGCTTCATCCACATCAAAGTCAATCGCACCACGACGATCTCTCTTCTTTCTTAAGATAGCAGCTAATTCTCTCATATTAAAGAATAACTCAACAGCATCACTGTATTTCTTCTTTAGTCCTTTATGACCTGCAAGAATTGCATTCACATTGTTGTAAGTCATACGATGAGAACTTCTAATAACAGTAGGGTAGATATTATGATCTACAACCTGACCTTTATCATTGATTTCCATAATACAGCTGATTGCATAACGGTCCACACCTTCATTAAGTGAACAGATCCCATTAGATAACTTATGAGGTAGCATAGGAATCACTCTATCTACAAGATAAATAGAAGTCCCTCTTCTAATCGCTTCCTTATTTAATTCAGTTCCTTCATTCACATAGAATGAAACATCTGCAATATGAACACCTAACTGATAATTCCCATTATCCAATTTCTTTAAAGAAATCGCATCATCTAAATCTTTGGCATCATCACCATCAATAGTCACAATCTGCCAATCTCTAATATCTAAACGATTAGGAATATCACTTGGATCAATAGATTGAGGAATAGACTCAATCTCATCATAGACTGCCTGTGGGAAATCAATATCTACATCATACTTATTTACAACAGATAAGATATCTACACCAGGATCATTCTTATGACCAATAATCTTAACAATATCACCCTTTAAATAAGGCTTATACTTCTTAATCTCTACAACAACCTTATGTCCAGGCATAGCACCATGAGCATGGGCTTCATCTACATAAATCCAATCAGTGAACTTAGGATCATCAGGCATGATGATGAGTTCTCTTCTACCTTTTCTAACTAATCCAACAAGTCTTGTCATACCACGCTTAATGATCTTTACAACACGTCCTTCAGGTTTTCCTCTATAGACAGTTGTTTCTATCATTACTTCATCCTGATCAAAAGCACCATTGAGGTTCTTACTATTAATATAGTATTCAGTCTCTTCATCAACCTTTACAAAACCAAATCCCTTTTTATTTAAACTCAAAACACCTTTTAAATAATGGAAATCATCAATCAAATGATAGTTATTATGATTATCTCTAATCACTTCACCATCTTCTTCTAATCTATTCATAAGCTTCACAAATGCGATATATTCTTCAGTAGAATCATAATGTAGTGCACCTGCAAGAGCATCTATTCTTCTATCTTTTAAGTCTTTATTCTTTAATAATTCTAAAACATCTTCTCTCATATATTCACCTCCAACAAAAGAAAAGAGGCACTCATAAGTGCCCCTTTATTATTATCCTGCCATTTTAATAAGAATTGCGATAACAAAGAATGCAATACCTAGTCCTACAGTAATACGTGTAAGAACTAAATCCACACCTCTTTCTTTTTGCTGTGCAAAAAGATTAGAGCTCTGACCAGTTAATGCATTAACAATACCATCAGTTTTTCCCGTTTGTAAAAGACACACAATAATTAGGGCTATAGAAACAATGATCAAAAGTACTTCTAACATTTTTCCTGCCTCCTTCTCTTTTAGACTTTTTCTACATTAGCGAATAAATAATATCATAAAAATATATTGATTACAACACCTTTATTTGTTCACACCATTGTTGTAATCAAGGGATACAACACTAAAACGATTATTCTTTTCTATAAGTGTTACTTTTACGTTAATAGTTTGATAATTGTAATAGAAATTCTTTTTATTGAATGTGATCTCTAATCCTACATCTGTATATTCATAATCCTCTAAACCACTTAATGTGACATCTGATGCTCTTGTATAGTTCACTTCATATGTTGTCACTTCATCAAGATTTGTTTTATTCGCTATCATATCATTCACATTCGCATAATAGCTAGACTTCGCAAACTCTTCAAAGTTATCTAAACGATCACTATAGAAATACTGTGCACCACCAATTTCATCTTTCTTCTTATTAGAAATAGTAAAGAAATCAATCGCAAACAATGCTGCAACATTCTGACATGTATTTCTCTTTGTATGAGATGCTTTAATATCTTCATGCACTGACTTCATTAAAGAAGTAGGATGATTAGGCATATCATAAGTAACCACAGGTGTATTCACAACTGGCTTTTTATCATTATGCGTATGATAAATAAATACACCACTTACCGCAATCACAGCACATAAGAACCCAATAAGAATATATTTTACATGATGTCTCTGGGCTATCATTAAATATGTCTTAGATTCTTTGATCTTTGGTAAATCATCTCTTTTTAAGAATATATTAATGATTGTAAGAACTGGCTTATATTTACGTGAAATCATATTCGTATATTCTACGAATATTTCAAATACAAGTAATAATAACCCAAATAATAGAAGTGATGCAGTTACACTATATATATGGATAAATGAACAGATAGAGAATAATGCGGTCGCAATATATAGGATAAGAACACTCTTAGTCTGTCCTAGTTCTAGAGAGAACATCAACTTATGATGTAAGTGTCCTTTATCTGCTTCATCAAAACGCTGATGATGTACTTTACGTCTAATAATCGCAATGAGTGTATCCATAATAGGTACTGCGAGTACGACAATAGGTGCCCCTAAAGTAAAGAATGTAGAGGTCTTAAATCCAAAACCTAATAATGAGATTACAGCTAACATGAAGCCAATAAATAAAGCCCCACAATCCCCCATGAATATTTTTGCAGGATGGAAGTTAAATATTAAAAATCCTCCAATGGCTCCTGCAAGTAAGAGTGTTAATGAAGTGATATCTGTACGTCCATAATGAATAGAGATAAGTCCTGTAGTAATTAATACAATCATGGATATACCACCACATAAACCATCTAATCCATCAATGAGGTTGACTGCATTGGTAATACCTACAATCCATCCTAGAGTAACTATTAAGGCAATAGAATAAGAAAGAATAGTAGGAATATAAGGAATAGTAAATCCCTTTAAAGAAATACCACCATAAAATATGACGATAAGTGCTGCGGCGACTTGTCCAAGAACCTTCATCTTTGGAGGAAGATCATGAATATCATCATATAAGCCAAATAAGAAGACAATCAAACCACCTATTAATATAGAGTTGATCTGATTATCTGTTTTAAGGAATACCATTGCCCCTATAAGGAATGCCACATAGATAGCATATCCACCTGTACGAGGAATAATACCATGATGTACAGTTCTATTATTTGTATGGGCTATTATACCCATTTCCTTTGTGATTTTACCGATAAAAGGGGTTAAGATGACTGATATAATGAATGTCACACAGAACGCTAATATATTATTGAGTGTCATAGCTGCCTCCTTATTATGCTCATTATATATCAAATAGAAAGTATGTGCAAAACAATGAAATCTACCGCAAATCAAATCAATTACTGTATAATATAGATAGAGCAAATTTATACCAATTAAAATACATGTTGTTTTTATTGGTATAAATGATATAATGTTATCGGAAAATAAAAATAGGAGGATTTATTATGCATCGCTTAGGAATTTCAGTTTATCCTGAAAAATCAACTCAGAAAGAAGTTTATGATTACTTAGAACTTGCTGCTAAGTATGGCTTCTCAAGAATCTTTACTTGTTTATTATCAGTGAATGATCCAAAAGAAAAGATCATGAAGGACTTTGGAGAATTCATGGATAAAGCACATTCTTTAGGTTATGTTGTTGCAGTAGATACTAACCCAGAAGTATTTAAACATTTAGGTGCTACTTATAGTGATTTAAAACCATTCCATGATATGGGTGTAGATATCATCCGTTTAGATGGTTCATTTGGTACTACAGGAGATATCCAGGTTACTAGAAACCCTTATAATATTCAGATTGAATTCAACGGTTCTATGGACCAGGGTGTTGAATTATTATTAGAACAGGGTGGAAACAAAGATCAGGTTATTATCTGTCATAACTTCTTCCCAGAAAGATATTCTGGTTTAGACTGGAACTATTTCGTTAACTTCAATGCTTACTGGAAATCATTAAATCTTCATACAGCTGCATTCGTATCAAGTAACCAGCCACATACACATGGTCCTTGGAATGTATTCTGTGGATTACCAACAGTAGAAATCTTAAGAGGTCTTCCAATTGATTTACAGGCTCGTTTAATGCTTGCAACTGGAGATGTTGATGATATTATCATCGGTAACGCTTATGCTTCAGAAGAAGAATTAAAAGCTTTATCAGAAGTTGATTACCAGAGCATCTGCTTCAAGATTGATGAAGTAGAAGGTTTATCAGATATCGAAAAGGAAATCATTTATGATTACTATCCACACTGGGATCGTTATGATCATTCTTCATTCTTCTTACGTTCATCTGGAAGCAGAGTAAAGTATAAGAATGAAAGCATCCCACATCGTGAAACAGAACAGAAGATGTTCCATCGTGGTGATGTATTAATCGTTAATGATAACTTAGCTCATTATCGTGGTGAATTAGAAATCGCTTTAAGAGATATTCCAAATGATGGTGAAAGAAACCTTTGTGGTCATGTAAAAGAAGAAGAAATGATGTTCTTAGACATGATTGAACCAGGTCACTATTTCAAAATTATTAAATAATATATGAGGCTATGTGCATGATGCATATAGTCTTTTTTAAATGTTCTATATTACCACTTTTATCATGAGATACAGTGTTTTTTCATATCTAGGAAACGCCTTTCACAAATAGGAAGAATCAAGTTCTTACTCTTATTTTAGATTAGAATAGAAATATATAGGAGGGAAAAGAGTATGAGTTTTCCAAAGAATTTTTTATGGGGTGGCGCTGTTGCTGCCAATCAATGTGAAGGAGCCTGGTTAGATGATGGTAAAGAACCTAATGTCACTGATGTCATGGTAGGTATTGGTTCTAAGGATCCTGGTATTAAATGGAATGAAGAAACAAAGAAATATGAAATGTGCTTAGATCCAAATAAAGCATACTTAAGTCATGAAGCCATTGACTTCTATCATAGATATAAAGAAGACCTAAAGTTAATGGCTGGTATGGGCTTTAATTGCTTTAGAACATCTATTGCCTGGGGTAGAATCTTCCCTAATGGGGATGAAGAAACACCTAATGAAAAAGGTTTAGCTTTCTATGATGATATGATTGAAACAATGTTGGAACTTGGTATGGAACCAGTGATCACATTAAGTCATTATGAAACACCTCTACATCTTATTACTGAATACGGAGGATGGAGTAATCGTAAATTGATTGACTTCTGGAAACGTTATGTCACTACAGTATTTAAGAGATATAAAGGTAAAGTAAAATACTGGCTTACTTTTAATGAAGTCAATAATATGATGATCAACCCACTTGTTGCTGGTGGAGTATTAACTATTGATAATCCAAAAGATCCAAGTGATCCTATTGGTTCTACAACTGAAAAAGATAAGTGGCTTGCTTACTATAATATCTGTGTAGCTAATGCCTGGACAGTTAAACTATGCCGTGAGATTGATAAGGATGCACAGGTAGGATGTATGTTAACATGTTCATCTGTCGCAACATATCCATATGATTGTAATCCTGATAATGTCTTTGGGGCATATAATACAGTAAGATTAAATAACTTCTATTTTGGTGATGCTTTCTGTTTAGGAGAAATCCCTGGTTATGTAAAACGTGTATGGAGAGAACATGACTGTGCACCTGAAGTAAGAGAAGATGAATTACAGTTAATAAAAGAAAATACAGTGGCTTTCTTCTCATTCAGTTATTATCGTTCTACTACATATGATCAGTCTGTTGGTATGGATGGTAATACAGGTGGATTAAAAGGACGTGCTAATCCATTTGTAAAGGAATGTTCACCAGAACCTTGGTGCTGGCCAGTTGATCCAAAAGGTATCCGTTATGTTATGAATATCTTATATGACCGTTATCATTTACCACTCTTTATTGTAGAAAATGGTATTGGTTTAGATGAAAACCTAGATGAAACAGGACATATTCATGATGAATATAGAATGTATTACATCAAGGAACATTTAAAATATGTTCATGAAGCTATTCTAGATGGTGTTGAATGTATGGGTTACTTATATTGGGGACCTATTGATGTAGTTTCTGCAGGTACTGGAGAAATGAAGAAACGTTATGGTTTTGTCTATGTAGATCGTTTTAATGATGGACATGGAACACTTGAAAGAAAACTTAAAGATTCTTATAAAGAATATAAAGAAATCATTGAAACAAATGGAGACTCTATTCTTCATCCTTAAGAATTGTATTACTGATCTGGCGTGATTCTGTTAATTGCGCCAGTTTTATTTTATGTTCATAATTTTTATCATAATGAACCTGGAAAAAACATGAATACAATATATCCATTAATAGATGAATACTCTCTAGAGATGTATAAGCACCAATCTTCTTATAAGACTTTTCTCTTGTAGATACATAGAGTGAAGCATTCGCAAGATGGGATAAATCATTCTCCCCAATACTTGTCAGGGCAATCATAGGAACACCATTATTATGTAGTACTTCAGCTGCATCTAATAAAGGTTCAGTCTGTCCTGAATAGGAAACAAAGATACAACAATCATCCTTAGGTATCATGAGTGCTTCTGGTAACAAGTGTCCATCTGTATAAGTTCTTGCATCTACACCTATTCTTCTGAACTTAAATACAAGTTCTTCTGCCGCATAACAAAGATTCGTAATAGCCATGACATGAATACGTTTGGACTTTAAAAGGATATTAACTGCTTTTTGTAATGTATCAGGATTAATAAGAGAGAGTGTATCTTCTACACTTTCCTGATGTAACTGTCCAATCTTATGCGCAATATTAATAAATGAATCGTTTTCATCAAAAGGTGTATTGGCATCAATATTATTAAAGTGACTATTCAAGTATCGTATTTCTTTTAGATAGTCTTTCTTAAAATCATTCCATCCAGAATAACCTAACTTCTTTGCGATACGCACAAGAGTAGAAGGGGTCGTATCTGTTTTATCTGCAATATAAGTTGTTGAGTAGTTTTCTATTTTTTCTTTTTCTTCTTCTATAAACTTGATTACATCTCTTTCATTATATGAGAAATGGGTTTCATAGATCTTTTCTGTAAGTAACATACAATCACCTCATCTCTATTCTAATCTTTCTATCATATGTATCGCAAGAAATCTTGATTTTATATATAATGAATAACGGAGGTTGATTTTACATGAATATAAATGAAGGAGCAAGAATAGTTGTAGAAGACTGGCTCCATCTTACAAAAGATAATCTTGTTTATTTTGTGACAGATGAAACAAAACTCAAAGAAGCAGATGCTTTCTTAAAAGCATGTGATCATGTAGGGGCTCATTGTAAGGTTGTACAATTAAAATCACATGAAATACAAAATGGGAAAAGCATAGATGATTTAAAATGGGAAATGGCTAAAGCAGATGCGATAGTAGGGGCAACTAATTATTCATTTATTACGACTGATGCCGTGAACTATGCACTCTCTAGAGGTGCACAGTTCTTATCTATGCCTATGTCTACAAATAATGGTGAATCAATATTTGAACAGGAATTCTTAAAAATGGATCCTGATGAAGCCACAATGTTAGGTATGCCGATGTTCTGGGAATTACGTGATGCAAAAACAATACATGTCACTACTAAACGTGGTACAGACCTCACCTTTGATATCACAGATCGTTTTCCAGGTATCTTCCATGGTTCTCTATGGGAAGTAGGAAAATGTTCTTCTTCAAGCTTTGAAATCTATATACCACCAGTAGAATATCATACAAATGGAACACTTATATTAGATGGATCAATGGGATATATAGGAATAGTGGATAATCCAGTAGAAATTAAAATAGAAAATGGTTATATCACTTCTATAGAAGATACTGAAGATGGACGTAAACTGAAAGAATATTTAGAATCTTTTGATGATCTAGAAATGTATTGTGCCGCAGAATTTGGCATTGGGTTAAATACAATATCTAAGTGTCGTGGAGCCAGCTATATTGAAGATGAATCTGCTTTTGGTACATTCCATATTGGATTTGGTAGAAATCTTGCCTTAGGAGGCAGTCATAATGCCCGTGGACATTTTGATTTAGTGACACATAATCCAACAATTATAGTAGATGATAAGGTCATTATGAAAGATGGTCATGCCAAGGCAATCCAGCCGATTGAATGGGGAGTATTATAGTACTCCTCTTTATTTTTGTTCAAATATCATAAAGTGTAAGGGCACACAATTTGTATTTTGGTGAAATTATGTGTTTATCAATTTGCATATAGCGACATTTATTGGTATAATTATTTTATCATTTTACGAAGGAAGAGGAAAAACATATGAATGATGCTATTAAACTTATCGGTATCGTAATTGTCGTTATTGGGTTCGTAATGAAATTCGATACTCTTGCAACAGTTGTTGTTGCTGGTTTAGTAACAGGTTTAATCAGTGGTATGTCTATCATGGACATTTTAAATACACTAGGTACAGCCTTCTTAACTAACCGTACAGCAACTTTATTTATTTTAACTTTACCAGTTGTAGGTCTATGTGAACGTATGGGCTTGCGTGATAAAGCTGTAGACTTGATTAAGAGTATTAAGAACGCTACTACAGGTCGCTTATTAGTGATCTGGGAAGGTGTGCGTACTCTTGCGTCTGCATTCTCATTAAGAATTGGTGGTCATCCACAGTTCATCCGTCCATTAATCAATCCAATGGCTCAGGCTGCTGCGATTGCGAAATATGGTGATATTGATGAAGATACAGAAGATCAGATCAAAGGTATGGCTGCAGCTTCTGAAAACTATGGTAACTTCTTTGCTCAGAACTGTTTCATGGGTGCTTCAGGAACATTACTTATCGTTTCAACTTTAAACGAATTATTTAAGTCACATGGTGTTAACCAGGTTGTTACTGCTAACCAGATTGCATTATGGTCTATCCCAATTGCAATTATTTCTGTATTTGTTGGTGGCGCTTATGCTTTATGGTTCGATAAGAAACTTAATAAGAAATATGGAAAGGGAGGCAAATAACAATGTTACAAATTGAATGGAATACAGCTACTATTATCGCAGAAGTATTCTACTGCGTTATTGGTGCAATCTTTGCCGCAACAGGGTTTAATGCCTTAACTAATAAAGATTGTGAAAAGCCAGTGACTACTGCTATTTTCTGGTTCTTAATTGCTGCTTCATTTATGGTTGGACCATATATCCCAACTTGGATTACTGGTTTAATCGTAGTTCTTCTTGCAGTATTATCTGGTTTAGGTTTAGTAAAACCAGCTGCAAGACATATCCCAACTGCTAAGGAAACTCGTGATAATGCAGACAAATATGGATATAAATCATTTATCCCACCAGTATGCTTAGCTCTTGTTGCTGTATTAGTTGCAACTTTCTTACCAAATCTTGGTGCAAACAATGCGATTGGTATTAGTGCTGCTTGTGCATTAATCGTTGCATATCTTATCTTCAAACCAAAACTATCTACACCTTTTAAAGATGGTGTGAGATTAAATGATAATGTTGGTTCTACAGGTATCTTACCTCAGGTATTATCTGCTTTAGGTTCATTATTTACTGCAGCTGGTGTAGGTGCTGTAATCGCTGCTGGCGTAGGTGCACTTATCCCTGAAGGAAATCACTTAATTGCAGTAATCTTCTATTGTGTAGGTATGGCATTATTTACAATGATCATGGGTAATGGTTTCGCTGCCTTCGCTGTTATTACAGTAGGTATCGGTTATCCATTCTTAATTGCACAGGGTGCAAATGCACTTGTTGTTGGTGCTTTAGGTTTAACTGCAGGTTACTGTGGTACATTAATGACTCCTATGGCTGCAAACTTCAACATCATGCCTGCTGCATTGCTGGAAACTAAGAATAAATACAGAATTATTATGACTCAGGTTCCAGTTGCATTAATTATGTTAGTAATTCATATTATCTTAATGTATCTTTTAGCATTCTAAGGAGGCTTTTAAATGAAATTATTATTAACTGGTTTCGACCCATTTGGTGGCGAACCAATCAATCCTGCCTGGGAAGCTGTAAAAAGAGTTTCTGACAAGGTAGGAGATGTAGAAGTTGTAAAACTTATGGTTCCTACAGTATTCTACAAATCTATCGATACAGTAGCTGCTGCAATCGAAAAAGAAAAACCAGATGCTGTATTATGTATTGGACAGGCTGGGGGACGTTTTGATTTAAACCCAGAACGTGTGGCAATCAATATCAATGATGCACGTATTCCTGATAATGAAGGGAATCAGCCTTTAGATGGTCCAGTATTCGAAGATGGAGAAACTGCTTATTTTGCTACATTACCAATTAAGGCAATGGCTGAAGAAATTCGTAAAGCAGGTGTTCCTGCAAGTGTTTCTAATACTGCTGGTACTTATGTATGTAACCATTTAATGTATGGTGTACTTTATACACTTGCAAATAAATATCCAGATGTTCGTGGTGGATTCATGCATGTTCCATTCATCACTAGCCAGGTTATTAACCGTAAGCCAATTGCTCCATCATTAAGTCTTGAACAGATTGTAACTGGTATTGAAGCGGCTGTGAAAGCTATTGGTGAAAACCAGGAAGATATCAAGACTGTTGAAGGTCAGACTCACTAAGAGGCTGTAACGAATAGATAGTATTTACTACTACCTAGAGCGTTACAGCTCTTTTTTCTATATGAAATTCACCAAGTTCCTTGCGGTAGTTTACACTTGTTCTAATTTTTGATTTAGTGCATGTTGATTTGAAGAGAAAACCATTACAGTGGTGGTTTAATAGCTTTACGTATTTCATATATGCCTCTTGTATCTATTGTTACCTTATCTACTTCTAACTGATGACCAGGTAGATCTCGGTCTGCTTTTTTGCTTTTTATGAACTTACTCATTACAGCCACCTTTTTGTGTTTGACTATAATTGATAAAATATAAATTTCATTTTTAATGAAAGCCTTCACATGTGTATTGTGGCATAGTATACTGAAATAAAGTTAATCGATTATTATAAACTATAAAGAAAGGAAAAAAGAATCATGAATAAAAAAATTGTATTTATTATTTGTTTTTTGTTTGGAATTATTAGTGTTAAAAATGTATACGCAGCATCTTTGAATAAGTCTCTTCGTACGACATGTGCAGGTACGAGTGCAAGTGTAACAGCAACTTATTATACACATGAAACAACAAGATGGAAGATAAGTAATCCATTTAATATTGGATATTCTGGAAGAGGCGGATATGCTTCTAAGTCAGGCAAACCTCAGACATCTAAATCTGGTAGTGTTTATAAATGTTCACAGAGAGTAGGTTTTTCTAGTACAGATTATAATAGTGTTACTAGAACAGGATACAGTACATATCATTGGGAAATAAATGGAAATACTAATAAATGGGGTTCGTGTTATACGAAATAATAAGGCTTCTAGCTTTGCTAGAAGCTTTTATTAGAAGGGAATGATAATATGATTGAATTAAAGGACATTTGTATAGAATATGATAGGGTTATTCTTGATCATGCCTCTATTTCTATTCCTGCACATTCTATTACTCTTATAAGAGGGAAGAGTGGTTCAGGTAAGACAGCTCTTCTCTATTGTATTTCGCTTATGGATACAAAAAGCAAGTATCAATACTATTATGATCATCGTCTCATAGGAGAAAAAGATAGAAATAATATCAGAAAAGAATGTATCAGCTATGTATTACAGGAAAATGATTTATTAGCTCATCTAGATGTCAAAGGTACATTACAGTATTTTGCACATATTCACAATAAACACTTATCTGATAAAGATATACAGGATTATCTTGATAAGATGCATCTTGATGTGACTTTGGATCAGAATGTCATGACGCTATCTTTAGGGGAAAGACAGAGGCTTTCTATCGCAACAGCGCTTGTAAGTAATCCACAAGTACTTGTCTTAGATGAACCTACAGCTTCATTGGATCATGAAAATGAAATAGAAATATACAATATCTTAAAAGAACTAAGTACACATATGACAATAGTTTTAGCTTCTCATTCAGAAGAAAGTATAAAGTATGCAGATGTTGTCTATACTTTAGAAAATAATCAGTTGAGTGTGAATTCTTCAATGATATCAGATGATCCATGTGGAGAGGGTGTTATCTCTCAGGTTGATCATAAGTTCTATAAAGAGTATGTAAAGGACTATGTGAAACATTATAGGTTCATGTATGTTTTGATGATGATGATGTTTATTTTGTCTCTTGTCTCTGGACAGATGATTCTTGGTATTATTGATCATTCAAGAAAACAAGGTATGCAGATGCTTATAGGACAATTAGAAAATAAGGCTATTATTACCAAGGATAAGCATAGTTATGTGGATCAGGATTATTCTCATTTCATAAAAATAGATGACAAGAATACGCTTCCTCTATATAAAATATATACACAAATAGAAGGAGAGGATGTTTATCTTGTGCCTTATTTCAAGGATGATGATCTTTCTAAATATATAGATAGAAATATCCAGGAAACAAGGTCAGGTATTTATATGGACAATGATACCTATTATCGCCTGAATCAGATATCTTCTCACAATAAAGTTAAACTAGATCTTTATATCACTGATCAAAATGGTATGCATCAGACTTCTTATACCTTTGATATGAATGGTGTATTTAGGAATAATAAAAAGGTTCATTATGTGTCAAAGAGTCAGAGATATATCTATGTCCCATATTCAATTCTTCAGGACATCTATAAACAATCAGAATGTACACCACGTTATATAGGTTATATCATCAAGACAGATACCTATGATGAATTGAATGAATTGGTAGATTATTATGAATCAAAAGGATACAGAATCAATGATTCATTCACTGATAGAGAAGCTATGAATAGTCTTGATTCATATTATAAGAATATGATGTTTACATTTGCGGGTGTGATTCTAGTTATTAGTGTACTTATTGATATTGTATTGGAATCTCATCTACTGATGCAGAGAAAAAAAGAACTTGTACTTCTTTTGATATCAGGATTATTAAAAAAGGATCTACAAAGAATATCCATGATAGAAACATTGGGAAGTATATCTATAGTAGTAGTTGGTTCTACCTTAATTTCCTTAGTGATGTCTCTTATGCTAGGGACTTTTGATATAGTGACACTTTCTAGTATGACTGTCTTATTCATAGTTATCTTATTGATAGAAAGAATGGTTCTTCAAAACAAATTCATTAATAAGCTGAATATAGTAGATGAATTAAGAAATGAGGTGCATTAAGGTGATTGAAATCAAAAATTTGAATATATCATTTGGTGACAAAGTAATCTTAAATAATGCGTCATTTCATACTTCTCCAGGTGTATTGACTATTATTAGGGGAAAGAGTGGTTCTGGAAAGTCTACTTTCTTAAAAACTTTTCAATTCGCATATGAGTGTGAATATATCTATGAAGGACAGAGAATAGATGAGTTAGATCCAGATAGTAGACAACAGTTCATTTATGATCATATGGTCAATGTACCACAGATTCCTTTATTTATTGAAGGAATGACTATAGAGGAACATATTAAACAATTAGTTAAATTAGGTTATCGTAGAAATGATATATATGAAGAAAAGTTTGGTATAGCTTCTTTAAAGAAAAAATATCCTAGAAACTTATCAGGTGGTGAAAAGACAAGAGTCGCTATCTGTTTAGCTATAATGAGTCAGCCAGAAATATTGATACTTGATGAGCCTACAGCCGCTTTGGATGCATCCTATGCGATAGAAATGATTAAGTATCTAAAAGAGTATGCTGAAGAAGGACATTATGTGATTGTGGCAACTCATGATGGAAGGATGATTGAAGAAGCAGATGTACTCTATAAGGTTGATCAAACACTTATTCTAGAAAAAGAGAATCAAAGAGAAACATCTCTTATATCACAGATACCACATAATCATAAATTATTTAATCTACGTTTTTCTCATCGTACTTTTAGAATAGTAATGAATATACTTGTTGCTTTCACAATGATTATATGTGCATATAGCTATAATATTTATGGACATTATAATGCATCTTATGAACAAAAAATCAATACAATTGCCTCTAGAGACTTAACTGTATATAAGGAAAAGATGAGTAATGACTATTATTCATATGATGGTTCAGAGTTTCCTATGACGCAATCAGATTATAAAAAGATTAGATCTGTAAAGAATGTGGAGAGTGTTAAATGGCGTTATGAAAAAGAATACGATGATGTTATGAGACTTGGATTAGATTCTGAAACTGAATTGAAATATCAAGAAGCAAAACTTACAGGAAAGAAATGTAATCAAACAATAAATCTAGTGAGTATGCAGGTATATGAGGATGAAGATGATTATACAAATTTAACTGTAAAGCACAATGATAATAAAGGTGTATATATAAGTAATCAGTTATTATCTAATCAGGATATTTCAGTTGATTCAATCAATATGGATGATCTTAAATTAAAGTTTTATTTACCTATTCCTATGTATGATGCATCAGGTATTACACAGACAGTTATTGATTTAGAAGGTAGTGAATATGTGGATGTTAATACTGTCCTTGTGAATCTTGTAGAAGTAGAACTACCTGTAAGAGGTATACTAAAAGAAGGAACAGAAATAAGTTCAAATTCATATAATGGTACTGGCAGTATCTATGTCCCACGAAGTGTTGTAAATCAATATAGAAAGACATATCATGCAACACAATCAAAAGTATTATATGGTGTACCTGGAGCGGAAGGAACTGATTATAAATACTATGAAGGATCATTACCTTCTACTTATACAATGAGTGATGTGGATCAGGTCGTTGTAGAAACACCTTGGAAACCAGGTGCTTATACTGTAAGAGTAGATAGTTTGAAGAATATTGATCAAGTCACAAAACAACTAGAAAAACTAGGTTTTAATGTAGAAGGTGCTTTTGTAGATAATAGTGCAATCAATAAACTCCTTTCCAACAACAAACAAGTATTAATACAATTCATGATTATAGTATTTGTATTGTTGTATGGGTTCTATTTCTATCTCAAGTATCTAATTCTTAAAGAGGAGAAACAGACAAGAGATTTTCTCTATAACTTAGGTTTTACTACTAAGAGAATCAATAAGAGTTTCTATATGACCTATATCAAAAATAGTATTCTTTTAGGTGTTCTTGGAATAGTATTACTAGAAGTCTTTATCGAGTTTGTTATAAGGATACATATATATAGTTTGATTATACCTGTAACTAAAATGCTGATATTATTATTCTTTATCGCAGCATTCATCATAGAATTCCTTATTCCTATACTTATTCAAATGATTATGAAAAATCAAAAGGGACTGTAATGAATAGAGCGTTACAGTTCTTTTTTCTTGCGTCTAAACCTTACTTTAGGGTTAAAATTAAGGTAAGGAGGATATGTATATGAAGAAATTAGGATTTGGTTTAATGCGTCTACCATTACTAGATCAAAATGATGCAGGCAGCATTGATATTGAAGAAACTAAAAGAATGGTGGATACATTTTTAGAAAAAGGCTTTACTTATTTTGATACAGCCTGGATGTATTGTGCCTTTAAGAGTGAAGAAGCGACTAAGACAGCTTTGGTAGAAAGACATCCAAGAGATTCTTTCACATTGGCTGATAAGCTTCATGCAGGCTTTATTGAAACAAAAGAAGATAGAGATAGAATCTTCAATGAACAGTTAAGAAAAACAGGTGCAGAATACTTTGATTATTATCTCTTGCATGATGTAGGAACAGATCATTATAAGAAATATACAGAGTTAGACTGTTTTACATGGTTAAAGGATAAGAAGGAAAAGGGATTAGTAAAGCATATTGGTTTCTCTTTCCATGATAATGCAGACTTATTAGAGCGTGTCTTATCTGAGCATCCAGAAGTAGAATTTGTACAGCTTCAGCTAAACTATCTAGACTGGGATAGTGAAGGTGTACAGTCTCGTAAATGTTATGAAACTGCAGTAAGACATCATGTCCCCGTATTTGTAATGGAACCAGTTAAGGGTGGTACTCTCGCAAATGTACCTGATGAAGTAGAAGAGACATTCAAGTCTTATCATCCAGATATGTCTATTCCATCTTGGGCAATCCGTTTTGCGGCAAGTTTAGATAATGTTCAGGTTGTCTTATCTGGTATGAGTAATATGGAACAGCTATTAGATAATACAGGTTATATGGAAGACTTTAAGCCTTTAAATAATGAAGAACAGACACTAATTAAGAAGGCTGTTGATATTATTAATAGTAGTATTGAAATTCCTTGTACAGGCTGTTCTTATTGTACAGAAGGTTGTCCAATGCATATTGCGATTCCTAAATACTTCTCACTCTATAATGCTGATAAACAGGAAGTAGCGACTAAATCATGGAGACCTCAGGGAGAATACTATACACGTTTAACACATACATTTGGTAAAGCAAGTGAATGCATTGGATGTGGGCAGTGTGAAGCGGCATGTCCACAGCATCTTCCAATTATTGAGAACTTGCAGAAAGTCGCAGAATACTTTGAAAAATAACTTTTTCTTAAACATCATGGTAAAATAGTATCATGATGTTTTTTTATAGGAGGAATTTATGAAGACACTCTATGTAACAGATCTAGATGGAACACTACTAGAACCTGATAAATCAATTAAACCAGATAATTTAAAACTAATAAATCAATTAATCGATGAAGATGTGAATATTACCTATGCCACTGCACGTTCTCTTATTACTGCAAAACAGGTCATAGGTGATATAAACTTTAAGCTTCCTGTCATTGTCCAGAATGGGACATTTATACTCTCACCTGAAGGAGATGTCATCTTAGGAAACTATTTAGGTGATTCTATATTGGATACTGTAAAGAATTATGATATCTCACCTATTGTATATTCTCAAAGAGGAAAGAATAATTACTTCTCTTATATTAAGGATAAGATGAGTGCAGGAGTGAAAGCTTTTGTGGATGATCATTTAGATGATCCTAGAAATAATCCTGTGAATACTTATGAAGAACTCTATGAAGGGGATATCTTCTATTTATTATTGATAGATGATTATGATAAATTAAAGCCTTTGTATGATCTATTTAAGGAAGACTATTATGCTGTCTTTGATCAGGAAATGTATTCTCATGACTGGTGGTTAGAGGTTATGTCACCTGATGCTTCTAAAGCCAATGCCATCAAATACTTAAAACAGAAGCTGCAATGTGATGAAGTCGTTGTATTTGGGGATGGCAAGAATGATATAGAAATGTTTGAAGAAGCTGATTATAGCTGTGCTGTAGAGAATGCAAATGAAGAACTTATTAAATGTGCTGATGAAGTTATTCATATAAGTGTGCCTCAGTATATAAAACAGAGAGAAAAATAAAATGTTTTTTGAATACCCATAATCAATAATAGAAAGGATAGTGCTAATTATGGCAACAAAAAGTGCAAATGTAACGGCTCGTGTACAGCCTGAAATTAAACGACAGGCGGAGGTAGTATTGGAAAAGATAGGATTACCTGTTTCGGATATCTCATACAGACAAATTATTATGACAGGCGGTGTTCCATATTCACTAACAGTTCCGAACTTGCCTACAAGGGACAGTATGACGGACGCAGAGTTTAATACATTGATGGAAAAAGGGTATCATCAGGCAAAGACAGAAGAAGGAATTTCTGTTTATGAAGCCTTTGAAAAAATTCGTGATGGTATTTAAGCATGCGGTATGAAGTTGAGCTGACCTCACAAGCAATCATACAGTATATTTCTAAAGTACTGTTTGTACCGGAAACGGCACGCAAATGAGCAGACACTCTGCAAAGTGAAATCGGTGCTTATAAAGTTTATTTTTTACTAACATGAGGTTTGTGGGGTTTCTAAAAAATGTTTTTTTAAATTTTTTTTGAAGTAAAAAAATGGCTTTATTATCACAAAAAGTGAAGATATGTATTGTATTTTTCTAATTGTAAGCACCTTTGTAACATTGACTATTGTAAGCGTTTATGTTAATATTTTCACTAGATGAAAGGTTAGTCATCAAAGGTATTGTATAGGAGGAAAATATAATATGAGATTTACATTACCAAGAGATTTATATCATGGCAAAGGTGCCTTAGAAAACCTTAAGAACTTAGAAGGTAAGAAAGCTATTATCTGCGTTGGTGGCGGAAGTATGAAGAGAAATGGCTTCCTAGACAGAGCTGTTAAATATCTTGAAGAAGCTGGTATGGAAGTTAAATTATATGAAGGTATCGAACCAGATCCATCAGTAACTACAGTTATGAAAGGTGCTGCAGTTATGGAAGAATTCCAGCCTGACTGGATTGTAGCTATGGGTGGAGGTTCACCTATCGATGCTGCAAAAGCTATGTGGATTAAGTATGAATATCCAGAAATCACATTCGAAGAAATGTGTAAAGTATTTGGTATTCCAAAATTAAGAAAGAAAGCTCATTTCTGTGCTATCCCATCTACAAGTGGTACTGCAACTGAAGTTACAGCTTTCTCAATCATTACTGATTATGATAAAGGTATTAAATATCCAATCGCTGACTTTGAAATCACTCCAGATGTTGCTATTGTAGATCCTGACTTAGCTGAAACTATGCCAGTTAAATTAGTTGCTCATACTGGTATGGATGCTATGACTCATGCAATTGAAGCATATGTATCTACTGCAAACTGTAACTACACTGATCCACTTGCTATTCATGCAATTGAAATGATTCAGGCTAACTTAGTTAAATCATATAATGGTGATATGAGCTGCAGAGATGATATGCATGATGCACAGTGCTTAGCAGGTATGTCATTCTCTAACGCATTATTAGGTATCGTACATTCAATGGCTCATAAGACTGGTGCTGCTTTCGTAGACCAGGGTGGACATATTATCCATGGTGCAGCTAACGCTATGTACTTACCAAAGGTTATTGCTTATAACGCTAAAGATGAAACAGCTAAGAAACGTTATGGTGTCATCGCTGATTACATGCACTTAGGTGGAGAAAATGATGATGAAAAGGTTGCATTATTAATTAAATACTTAAGAGGTATGAATGATGCATTAAATATCCCACATAGTATCAACCACTATGGTGCTGATGGTTTACCAGCTGAAGTTGGATTTGTACCTGAAGATGTATTCTTAGAAAGATTACCAGAAATCGCTAAGAACGCTATTGCTGATGCATGTACAGGTTCTAACCCACGTATTCCAACTCAGGAAGAAATGGAAAACTTATTAAAGGCTTGCTACTACGATACAGAAGTTGATTTCTAATGTGTAGAGATAAGAACGGTCTAACTGAAGAAGAATTTTTAAAAAGCTATAATCCTGATAAATATCCTAAACCTTCACTGACAGCTGATATTTGTATCTTTGCTCATTCTGATGTGACAGAGATTCTATTGGTTAAACGTGGTGGACATCCTTATATAGGTAAATGGGCACTGCCTGGTGGCTTCGCTAATAAGAATGAACCGATTGAAAAGACGGCTTCAAGAGAACTTAAAGAAGAGACAGGTATAGAAGGTGTGTCTATGAAGCTTGTAGGTGTTTATAGTCAGCCGGGAAGAGATCCTCGTGGATGGGTTGTATCTACCGCATTTTATGCAGATGTAGATAAGAATCTTATTCATCCAGAAGCTGGTGATGATGCCAAAGAAGTAAAATGGTTCACTATTGTCGATGAAACACATTTAAGATGTGGTGATATCAATATAGGTATGAATGATCTTGCCTTTGATCATGCTGATATTATTCATGATGCTATAGATAAGGGTCTGTAGAAATACAGATCCTTTTTTAATACTCTGATATAGTTTAAAACTATGGTACCCTATTTCATAAAACTATAATCCTACTAAAATACTAGATTTTACTTATTTTGTGTTGACGCACTAATTATGTGGTGCTAAGATGAAACCACATCAAGAAAAGACAGTGAAAAGAAGAGTACTGTAATGAAACTTATACAGAGAGTTCCGTTAGCTGAGAAGGAATGAAGGGAAGTTATAGGAAGATGGTCTTGGAGTTGCATGGCTGAAATGTAAGTCATGACGGGAGCGCCCGTTACAGCGATAGAGTATGCATGTACTCGAAGAGGTTATTAAGGTGACTTAATAATGAATTTAGGTGGTAACACGAAACATTACGTTCTCGTCCTATTATATGGATGAGAACGTTTTTTATTTAAGGGAAGGAGTGAAAACATGATCCACTTAGAACATGTTACAAAAACTTTTAAGACTAAAGATGGCGATGTCCATGCTGTCAAGGATGTCAGTCTGAATATTGAAGAAGGGGAAATCTACGGTATTATTGGTTTCTCAGGGGCTGGTAAATCTACATTAGTCAGATGTATCAACCTACTAGAAAAACCTGATAGCGGTGCTGTTGTATTTGGGGATAAAGATTTATTAAAACTATCCGATGCAGATTTAAGAAAAGAAAGAGAAAAGATTGGAATGATCTTCCAGCACTTTAATCTTTACAACAGTCGTACTATTTATGACAATATCGCTTTTCCATTAAAACATCTAGGCTGGAGTAAGGATAAGATTCAAAAGAGAGTCTTAGAATTACTCGAACTTATCGATTTGGTAGAAAGAAAAGATTCTTATCCAAGTCAGTTATCTGGAGGACAGAAACAAAGAGTTGCAATCGCAAGAGCGCTTGCCAACAATCCTAAAGTACTTCTATGTGATGAAGCCACAAGTGCTTTAGACCCTCAGACAACACAAAGTATTCTTCAGCTTATTAAGAAAGTAAATAAAGAACTTGGCTTAACAGTTATCTTAATTACTCATGAAATGGCTGTAGTCAAGGAAGTATGTGATAAGGTGGCAGTCATGGAAGATGGCCGTGTAGTAGAACAGGGCAACATTGTTGATATCTTCTCTAATCCACAACATCAGATTACTAAGAACTTTATCGCTACTACAAATAATCTTAATAAGATTGATGAATTGATCAAAGACAATCATCGTATTACACAGTTAAATGAAAACCAGCAGATGGTGAAATTACAGTATCAGAGTTCTAATACAGATGTCGCATTAATCTCAGTATTATCAAGAGATTATAATGTAGATTGTTCAATTATATTTGGGAATGTAGAAATTATCCAGGGACAGCCAATTGGTACACTTATTACAATCTTTACTGGTGAAGATGTAGATATCAAGAAAGCATTAGAATTCACAAAACAACAGGGAGTTAAAGTGGAGGTGATTAAACGTGGTAACTAAGCTATTTCCAAACGTTATAGCGTTTGCTTCAGATTTTCCACAGGCTATTATTGATACATTATTAATGTTAGTAATCAGTGGTTTAATCTCAGTGGTTATTGGAATCTTCTTAGCCGTTATTGTAGTAGTCACTAGAAAAGATGGTTTAAAAGAAAATCAACCAGTTTTCTGGATCTTAGATAAGATTATTAACTTATTTAGATCTATTCCATTCATTATCTTAATTCCTACTGTTGCTGTTCTCTCTCGTGCCTTATTTGGTACAACAATTGGTATCGAAGGTGCACTTGTTCCGCTAGTGATAGGGACAGCACCATTTGTCGCAAGACAGATGGAATCAGCCATTATGGAAATTGATCCAGGTATCATTGAAGCAAGTATTGCGATGGGACTCAGTACAAAAGAAATCATCTTTGATGTTTATTTAAGAGAAAACATTCCAGGGATGATCAGAGGTCTTACAATTTCATTTATTGCGTTAGTCGGACAGATTGCGATTGTTGGTTCTGTTGGCGCAGGCGGACTTGGTGATATGGCGATCAGATATGGTCTACAGAGATCAATGGGAGATATCACATTCGTCGTTATTATCTTAATTCTTATTTTAATTTCAATTGTTCAGGCAATTGGTGACAAACTCGTAGAAAAAACAACACATTAATTAATACATTGGAGGAAATGATTATGAACAAAAACATTTTAAAGGTATTTACAGCAGGTCTTTTAGCTTTCTCATTAGCAGGATGTGGAAGTAAGTCAGATTCTAAAACTATTACAGTAGGGGCTACAACTTCACCTCATGCAATTATCTTAAAGCATATCCAGCCAGAATTTGAAAAAGCAGGATATACATTAAAGATTAAGGAATTCTCAGATTATCCTAACATCAACCCATCTACTTCAGATGGTTCATTAGATGCTAACTATTTCCAGCATCAGCCATACTTAACTTCTTACAACAAAGATAAAGGTTATAAGAAGGGTGATGATGGATACTTAGTATCAGTTGGTGCTATTCACTTTGAACCTCTAGGATTATATTCAGCTAAATATAAAGCAGTATCTGATATCAAAGATGGTGCTAAGGTTGCGATTCCTAACGATGCAACAAATGAAGCAAGAGCTTTATTATTACTTGCAGACAATGGTGTTCTTACATTAAAGAAGGATGCTGGTGTAAACGCAACTAAGAAGGATGTAGAAACTTACAACAAGAAGATTGAATTAGTAGAAGTAGATGCAGCACAGGTTGCTTCTAAATTACCAGATGTAGATTTCGCTGTTATTAATGGTAACTATGCATTAGATGCAAAAGTAACTGATAAGATTATTACTTCTGAAAACTCAAGTTCTGAAGCTGCAAAGACTTACCAGAATATCATTGCGGTTAAAGAATCAAATAAAAACAACAAAGCAGTTAAGAAGTTAGTTGAAATCTTAAAGAGTGAAAAGACTAAGAAATGGATTGAAAAGAAATTCGGAGTATCTGTAAAACCTGCAGAATAGTGAATTGAAGCGGTCATTCGACCGCTTTTTATTTATCTATAAGTGTATTTCTTATATAATAGGTCTAAGGAGGTCTATTTATGGAATTTGATCAGTTATTAGAAGAAAGATATTCTGTTAGAAAGTTTTCTAGTCAGAAGGTAGAAAAAGAAAAAATAGATAAAATATTAGAAGCTGCAAGAATAGCTCCTACAGCTGTAAATTATCAGCCTCAAAGAATACTTGTAGTAGAAGATCCAGATAATCTTGCTAAGTTAAAGGAATGTACAAGATATCATTTCCATGCACCTCTTGCGATGATTTTATGTTATGACAAGACTGTATCATGGAAAGATATGCATAATAGAGAATGTGGTGAAGTAGATGTGTCTATTGTGGCTACATATATGATGCTTAAACTCTTTGATTTAGGATTAGGTTCTACTTATGTAGGGTCATTTGATTATAAGGAGTTAATCAAACAGTTTAATATTCCTGAGAATTATGTACCAGTGATGATCTTACCTATTGGTTATCCTAGAGAAGATTGTGTACCTGGACCAATGCATGATAAGAGAAAACCACTAGATGCGATTGTATCTTATGAGGAATATACAGAGGGGGAATAATAATGGAGTTATTAGTTAAACAGTTAGAAGCCCTTATTTCACCAACCGAATGGTTTGTAACTAACTTTTCTAATGCGAGTGCGTTACTTATGGATGCGATTGATGATTTAAGCTGGGTAGGCTTTTATATGATGAGAGCAGGGGAACTTGTCTTAGGACCTTTCCAGGGTAAAGTGGCATGTACACATATTAAAGTAGGTAAAGGCGCTTGCGGTGTATGTGTACAGGGAGACCAGACTATTTTGATTGAAGACGTGACTACATTCCCAGGATATATTGCCTGTGATGCAGAAGCCAAGTCTGAAATAGTTGTCCCTTTACATGATGAAGAAGGTAAAGTGATTGCGGTATTGGATGTTGATTCTAATTCATTGGCTCGTTTTGGAGATAAGGAACAGGAGTTATTTGAAGCGCTTGGTAAGGTGTTGGAGAAATCATTATGGAGCGAAAAAGCAGACGTTTAAGTTATATTTTAAGACATTGTCCAGAAAGTATTGATCTTGAACTAGATGATCATGGATATGGTGATGTTAATAAGATATTAGAAGCGTTAAATATCACATCAGCACAATTAGATACAATTGTGAGAGAAGATGAGAAGCAGCGTTATTCTTATAATGGAGATCATACAAGAATACGTGCGAATCAGGGACATTCTATTCCTGTGAATGTAGACTTAAGAGAAGTTGTGCTACCAGATATTCTTTATCATGGTACAGCTACACGTTTTGTCTCTTCTATTTTAGAAGAAGGTATTTTGAGGCAGACACGTCTCTATGTTCATTTATCTCAAGACAAAGAAACTGCAACGAAGGTTGGTTCAAGACATGGTGAACCCTATGTCTTTACTATTGATACAAAACAGATGTATGAGGATGGCTACAAGTTCTATCTCTCAGAAAACAATATCTATCTTACAAAGATTATACCTGTAAAATACTTAAAGGCTTCCACTTAAGGAAGCTTTTTTGTGCTATACTTGTTGAGAGAATATGAAGGAGGGGTTTTTATGACTCTTGATGAGTTAAAGATTGGTGAAAGTGCTACAGTGACTTATGTGGGTGGCTCTGGGTCATTAAGACAACATTTCCTAGATATGGGTTTAATACCAGGTTCTGTTGTAACATTGGAAAAATTCGCCCCTATGGGTGATCCAATGGAATTACGTATTCATGGCTATGAGCTAACATTACGAATAGAAGATGCGAAAAAGATTGGAATAGATATGACAACTAAAGGTGTGGAAGCTCATACACCTATTCCACCTATTCAACACCATATTCATCCAGGACTCGGTGAAGGTGGTAAATATCATGATAAAGAAACTGAAAATCCTTTATCAGAAGGAACACAGATTACCTTTGCGTTAGCAGGTAACCAGAACTGTGGTAAAACGACATTATTTAATCAGTTAACAGGTTCTAATCAACATGTAGGGAACTTCCCTGGTGTGACTGTTGATAGAAAGAGCGGGTCTATTAAAGGACATCCAGAAACACTTGTCACTGATTTACCAGGTATTTATTCTTTATCTCCTTATACAAGTGAAGAATTAGTATCTAGACAGTATATCTTAGATGAAAAACCTAAAGGAATCATCAACATCGTAGATGCGACAAATATAGAAAGAAACCTATATCTCACTATGCAGTTAATGGAACTAGATGTACCAATGGTTCTAGCACTGAATATGATGGATGAAGTAAGAGGTAATGGTGGTTATGTTCATCTAAATAAGATGGAAGAACTATTGGGTATCCCAGTTGTTCCTATTTCAGCCGCTAAGAATGAAGGTATTGATGAATTAGTAAATCATGCCATCCATGTAGCCAAATATCAAGAAGCACCTTTAAGACAGGACTTTTGTGATGAAAATGATGAAGGTGGAGCAGTGCATAGATGCTTACATGCCATCATGCATTTAATTGAAGACCATGCAAAGCGTGCGGATATTCCATTACGTTTTGCAGCTAATAAATTAGTAGAAGGTGATGCAAGAGTAGAAGCCGCCTTAGACCTTGATACAAATGAAAAAGAAATGATTGAACATATCATTTCACAGATGGAAGAAGAAAGAGGATTAGACCGTACAGCCGCTATTGCGGACATGCGTTTTACTTTTATTAATAAATTAGTTAAAGAAACAGTAGTTAAACCACATGAAAGTAAAGAAAGAGAAAGAAGCCGTAAGATTGATGAAGTCTTAACAGGTAAATATACTGGCTTTCCTGCATTTATCATTATCATGGCTTTAGTATTCTTCTTAACATTTAATGTATTTGGTGCCTGGGGACAGACACTTATGGAAATGGGTGTCGATGCATTAACTAAAGTTGTAGATCATGCATTAACTGTATGGGATATTAACCCAGTACTACATTCATTAGTTATTGATGGTGTATTCCAGGGTGTTGGTTCTATTATTAGTTTCTTACCTATTATCGTTATTTTGTTCTTCTTCTTATCATTATTAGAAGATACAGGATATATGGCACGTGTTGCCTTTGTGAGTGATAAACTACTCAGAAAGATTGGTTTATCAGGAAGAAGTATTGTGCCAATGTTGATTGGATTTGGATGTTCTGTACCAAGTGTTATGGCAAGCCGTACACTCCCTTCAGAACGTGACCGTAAGATGACAATCATGTTGACACCATTTATGAGCTGTACTGCAAAGCTTCCAATCTATGCATTCTTTGCAGCTGCATTCTTCCCAAAACAAGCAGGATTAGTCATGGTGGGATTATATATCTTTGGAATAGTGATGGGTATTATTACAGCACTTATTTCTAAGCGTTTCTTATTCAAGGGTGAAGCTGTTCCATTTGTGATGGAACTTCCTAACTACCGTATGCCTAGCGCAAAGACTACTTTCCAGTTACTATGGGAAAAAGCCAAAGATTTCTTACAAAGAGCCTTTGGAATCATCTTTATCGCTTCTATTGTCATCTGGTTCTTACAGAGCTTTAACTTAAGATTAGATTTAGTGACTAATTCACAGGATAGTATTCTCGCTATGGTGGCAGGATTTATTGCGCCAATCTTCAAACCTTTAGGTTTTGGTGATTGGAGAATCTCTACTTCACTTATTGCCGGATTTATGGCTAAAGAAAGTGTTGTTTCTACACTCTCAGTATTATTCAAAGGAACAGAATCTTTAATGACAATACTAACACCTCTAGGTGCATTATCACTCTTAATATTCTGTTTATTATATACACCTTGTGTGGCAGCTATCGCTTCTATTAGAAGAGAACTAGGTGGTCCATGGGCTGTGAAGATAGTCATCTTCCAGTGTGTCATTGCCTGGATTTGTGCCTTTATCGTACATACTATTGGATTACTCTTTATATAATTATTTTTCTCAAAATAGTTGTAATGTTTGATACATTTATTGTGATTAATTATAATAAATGTATTGAAGGAGGTGTTCATCATGAAATTATCTAAAATTATACTTTATTCAGATGCGAAAGGACGTGGAGTTAAACCAGATGCTTGTGTAGAAGTCAGTCAGCGTTTGACAATCCTGCGTGATGGACACGTCTGGTTTACTGGATATGATTATGGAGATGGATTTAACTCTAGAAGAATCATTAGACGTAAAAGAGTGAATATAGGACAAGAAAAAGCTGAAACACTCTTAGACCTATTAAAAGAATTCTTTCTTGAAACATCTAATCATCCATCATCTACTAATCGTGACTGGTGGCGTATTCAGATCATTGATGAAGACGGAAAAGAATACAACTATAATGTATCTGTCGTAGGAGATGTCATTCTTAAAGAAATTGATTTGACTCAATATATGAGAAATATTATTCCTATAGATGATATGTACTTATTTGGGAACAAGGATTCACACAATTTGACATAATCGAATTATATTCTTAACACAATCATTGAGTATTATATATATCGTAGTCAAGCAATCCCTTCCCTTCGTTAGACTACAAAGTACAAGTGTAAAAATAAGAAAGAAGATAAGTGTTCCCCATGCTTATCTTTTTTCTTTATCATATAGTTTGTATTCACTAACTAACTTATGTAGTATGAGTAAGGGAGGTATTTATATGGTTTTAATTATACCCTTTATTGGAACGACATTAGGCGCAGCCTGTGTGTTCTTTATGAAAAGAGAATTAAGTTTAAATATACAAAAAGCATTGACTGGATTTGCGGCAGGTGTGATGGTGGCAGCTTCGATCTGGAGTTTGATTATCCCATCACTTGATCAATCTTCTACATTTATTCCAGCTCTTATTGGATTCTGGTTAGGTATACTATTCTTATTGCTGCTTGATCATTTGATTCCTCATATGCATTTAGATCATAGTCAGGAAGGACCACGTAGTCACTTGTCTCAAACAATCAAGTTAGTACTTGCAGTAACGATTCACAACATTCCTGAAGGAATGGCAGTTGGTATTGTTTATGCATCTTATTTATCTGGTAGTCATACAATCACAGCTATGGGTGCACTCGCTTTATCTCTAGGTATCGCAATACAGAACTTTCCTGAAGGTGCTATTGTATCCATGCCTTTAAGAAGTACAGGTGTCTCTCGATTCAAGTCTTTTATGTATGGCACATTGTCAGGTATTGTAGAACCAATAGGTGGTTTTATCACAATACTACTAGCACGTTATGTAATCTCAGTTATGCCTTATTTACTTAGTTTTGCGGCAGGCGCAATGATGTATGTAGTGGTAGAAGAACTCATTCCTGAAATGAGTCAGGGAGAACATTCTCATCTAGGTGTTTTGTTTTTCTCAGTAGGATTTACTCTCATGATGGTACTAGATGTCGCATTAGGTTAATTCGTAGTATACATCTTTACTATTATTTGAATTAAGCATAAGATAGAGATAAGAGGTGAAATAAATGAGAAAGATATTCATAATATTATTGATGTCTTTGTTTTTTATAAGCCCAGTTTATGCAGATAACCATGTAGTCAATGTAAGTTATGATGGTGAAGTCACTACAGCTTCAGGAGAAGCGCCTTCACTTCCACTTCAGGCAGAAGTGACCTTCTATGATGGCAGTGAGAAGGAATATGATATTGACTGGAATACATATGATGAAAGCTTATATAAGACAAGAAATGCGAGTCAATTTACTGTCACTGGCTCAATTAAAGATCTTCAAGTTACTACAAGCTGTATAGTGAATGTAGAAGCAGCTCAAATAACACATATTGATGATTTGTCTAATAAAACAGTGATTATAGGAACTGCACTTTCATTACCAGCTACTGTATCTGTCACATGGTCTAATGGTGATCAATCCAATGAAATCATTCGCTGGGATAATTATGATGATAAAGCGTTAAAGTATGTACATACCTTCTCTTTAAAGGGTTATGTATATAATCAGACTGTAACACAAACAGTACATGTGAAAGATGCATCTATCACAAGTGTAAGTGTGCCTGCGGTTGTTTCTACCACTACAGGAGTAGAAGCACAATTACCACAATATGCGACAGTTACATATTCTAATAAGACAACTAAGAAGGTAAAAATTAACTGGGATAATAAAGTATTTAATGAACCAGGTAAATATACAGTCTATGGGAAATTATCACAATCCACACGTAAAGTATCAATACGTGTAGAAGTGAAAAAGACTGAAGAAAATACAGAAACACCAAAACAGGAAGAACCTGTAAAGAAGACTGAGACTAAGAAAAAGAAGAAGATTGAAAAAGAAGAGAAATCATCTTTTTCTTATGTGATCGCATTAGTTGTATTTATGGCTATGGTGTTTGGTTTTATTACACTCATTTCTTTTATTAAGAAAAAGATTAGAATTAAAGAGAATCGTTAAGGATTCTCTTTCTATTTTTGTATCTGTAGTAAGCGTTTACGGAGGGTGGAATATGAATGAAATAAGGGGTGTTAGAAAAAAGAATGTGCTGAAGATTATTCAGTCATTGGTGAAGCAGGGTGGCTGTACTAAGAATGAATTAGTATTCTATACAGGTTTATCTCTGTCTACGATTGATAGTCTATTAGAAGAGATGTTGAAAAGTAATCTTGTGATTAAGGCGGGATTGAGAGAATCTACTGGCGGAAGACCAAGTATGTCTTATACAGTAAATGGAGAGTTTTCACAGACATTATGTATATATGCATATAAGCATGATAAAACAATAACAGTCATAGGACGTCTTTATAATCTCTATAGTGAGATGATGGAAGAAAAGAGAAGAGATGTATCTAAACTAGATTGTGAAGTATTATGTTCTTTTATTGATGAGATGTTGAATGCACAGGTACATACAATATGTCTCTCTTTACCTGATTGTAATATAGATTTAAAGAATCGTTATAAACAGCGTGTACTCGTAGAGAATGATGTATATATGGGCGCTATAGGTGCTTATATCAAGCATATGCAATATGATTCTATCGTCTTACTAGATTCAAAGAGTGATTCACGTTTAGGTATAGTGATCAATGGACATCTTGTACAAGGAAAGAGTTCTATTGCTGGACAGATGCGTTATATGCCTTTAATAGAAAACAAGAATAGACGTTCTATGAAAGGCAGAAGTCAGTTACAAGTCACAGAACTACAGAATATTATTGGCATGTTGAATCCTGAAGCCATAGTGATATGTGCCAAAGGTATTGATGAACATTATGTAGAAGAAGAACTATTGAAAATCTTTAAGATGAGTGATATGCCACACTTAATATATATTGATAATTATATTGATGAAGCAATGTTAGGTATGGAGAGTATAAGTAAAGACAGTTTATTTGACAATCTGTCAAGATAAAGTATGATGGTAGAAAGGGGTGAAATAGATGTCACAAACAGTATTAATTACAGGTGCTTCTAATGGAATAGGGAAAGCATGTGCACGTGTATTTGCGAGAAAAGGATATGATCTTGTACTTGTAGCACGTCATAGAGAAAAGCTAGAAGCAGTCAAAGCAGAATTATCTGAATATGATGTACATATTAAAGTAGTTGTAATGGATCTTACAGGAGAAGATGCAGCCGTAGATCTCTACAACAACTTAGTACTTGATGATATAAGTATTGATATTCTAGTCAATAATGCAGGCTTTGGAGATCATGGTGCTTTCCATGATTCATCATGGGAAAAACAGAAGAAGATGGTCTTATTGAATATAATGGCTTTAATGCAGATGACTTATGTATTTGGTCAGTCAATGAAACGTAGAAAGAAAGGCCGTATATTGAATGTGGCTTCTATTGCCGGACTTTGTGCAGGACCTTATATGTCTACTTATTATGCGACGAAAGCTTTTGTATTATCTTTTACTGAATCTATTGCGTATGAATTAAAAGATTATAATGTAGAAGTATCATGTTTATGTCCTGGTCCTACTAAGACTGGATTTATGGATGTAGCTAACTTAGGACAGTCTCCGATGTTTAAATTATTTAAACCACAGTCTGCAGAGGCTGTAGCTGAAATAGGTATACAAGGTTTATTTGATAATCGTTTAGTTCAGTTCACAGGACTATCAGGTCATTTATTAAATCTTGCGGCAAGATTCCTACCACGTTCATTCTTAAGTACATGTACAGGATTTGTGAATGGAAAGAGAAAAATATGATTGAACATCCATTAGAACCAATCATAGATGAACAATGTGAAGTATTAATACTAGGAAGTTTCCCTTCGGTTAAATCAAGGGAAATTTCTTTCTATTATGGTCATCCTCAAAATAGATTCTGGAAGATCATTGGGAATATCACACAAACAGACTATGAAACAATAGAAGATAAGAAAAAGATGTTACTAGATCATCATATTGCGATATGGGATATTATCCATTCATGTACAATCACAGGAAGCAGTGATGCCTCTATTAAGGATGTTGTACCTAATGATATTAAGACATTAATACAAGGTACAAATATCAAGAGAATATATTGTAATGGTGGGACATCTTTAAAGCTTTATAAGAAATATCAGGAAAAAGAAACAGGTATCAAAGCAATACTTCTACCTTCTTCTTCACCTGCCAATGCGCGTTATCGATTATGTGATTTAGTTGATATATGGAAGAAGAAATTGACTTTATAATATCCTTTATGTATGATTAATCATGTTAATCAAGGAGGACATATATGGAATCAATCGCATTATGGTTTGCAGGAACATTAGGTAAATACATTTCATCTAAGCTTGCAGTATTTATTGTATCTTTAGTTCCTATTCTTGAATGTCGTGGAGGATTAATTGCATCCGCATTATTAAAAGTAGATATTCGTTATGCAGTTCCTCTATGTGTTTTAGGAAATATCTTACCAATTCCATTTATTTTATTATTTATTAAACGTATCTTTAAATGGCTTAAGAAGTTTGACTTCTTTAGACCATTAATTGAAAAACTAGAAAACCGTGCTATGAATAAGAGTAATAATATGAGTAATGGTGAATTCTTAGGACTCTTATTATTCGTAGGTATCCCATTACCAGGTACTGGTGCATGGACAGGTTCTTTAATCGCTGCATTACTTGATATGGACTTTAAGAAGGCAATTACAGCTATCTTCTTAGGTATCTTACTTGCAACACTTATTGTTGGTTCATTATCATATGGCTTATTAGCTGCATTCTAAAAGAGAGACTAATCATGAGGGCACTGAAAAAGTGCCTTTTTTTGTGCGCTTCTATACCCTTATAGTTGGAAATATGGTATAATTGTACGTGTGCTAAAGGAGTTGTACGAATAATGCTTAAGGAATATGAACAAATTAATTTAGATTTGAGTGAACATAGTGATTTATATGATATTTTAATTGAAAAGGATAATTTCTGGAGACAGCTTAATGAAAGAGTTGACTTCTCTTTTGTTGTTGATTTATTAAAAGATAAATATTCATCTACAATGGGGAGAACTGCTGTGGATGTTATCAGAATGTTTAAATATCTTCTTTTAAAAAACTATTATCATATTTCTGATGTTGGATTAGTAAATCGTACTCGTACAGATCTTCTATTCAAGTATTTTTTAGGGTATTCACCTGAAGAAACTAAATTAATCAGTCCTAGTCTTTTAACTGTGTTTCGCAGAGAACGTCTTGTAGAATTTGTTGAGGATGAAAATGGAAAAAAAGTTCCTAAAGATGATAAAACTGAAGACCTAATGGATTTGCTTATAAATAAAACTGTAGAATTAGCTCTAGAAAATGGGGTTATCAGCGCTAAAAATAAGTTAATTATGGATTCTACACATTCAAACTCTTTATATTCACATATATCACCAAGAGAAATGCTAATACGTCAGGCTAAGTCTTTAAGAAAGCTTGTTTATAATACCGATGAAACAATGAAAGAAAAAATGCCAAAGAAAAGAGAAGCAAGTGGGCTTCTTGAAGATCAGATTGCATATACAAAAGAACTGCTTGAACTGGTAAAGGAAGATGAAAGATTCACAACAGTACCAGCAATTAAGGAACAAATAGATTATTTAGAAGAAATTATAAATGATACAGAAAATGAGATTGAATATTCAAAAGATAATGAAGCGAAGGTGGGTCACAAAACAGCTGACACATCATTTTTCGGATACAAAACACATATTGCCATGACACCAGAAAGAATAATAACAGCAGCAGTTGTAACAACCGGAGAAAAACATGACGGTAAACAGATGACAAAACTAATTGAAAAAAGCCAAAAAGCTGGAATAGAAGTAGAAGCAGTTATAGGTGATGGTGCGTATTCAGAAGAAGATAATTTAAATTACTGTAAGGAAAATAGTATTAAGAATGTAAGCAAATTAAGCAGAACAGTTCTTCATGGAAACAGAAAAAATAAAGATGAATTTGAATATAATAAAGATGCAGGGATGTATGTATGCAAGGCTGGGCATATGGCAGTTAGAAAAGTGCATCAAAAAGGTAATAAACATAATAATTATTCAGAAGTGGATAGTTATTATTTTGACGTAGAAAAATGCAAACACTGTCCATTCAAGGAAGGATGCTATAAAGAAGGGGCAAAAACAAAAACATACAACGTAACAATAAAAAAAGAAATTCACACAGAACATATGGAATATATGGAAAGTGAAGAATTTAAGGAAATGTACAAAGAGCGCTATAAAATAGAGGGAAAGAATGGCGAATTAAAAAATGTACATGATTATGGAGAAAGTAATGCCTGTGGAACAAGTGGCATGACAATACAAGGGGCTAGTACGCTCTTTTTAGTGAACCTGAAAAGGATATTTAAACTGGAAAAGCAAAAACAAACATCAAATAGCGAAAAATAACCCAGAAAACCGGGTTATTTTTTAAAAATATAACAAATATTTGAAAAAGATAGGGAAGATTGCCATTTATACAATCTTCCCTACAAAAAAGTTATTCTTTTTCAGCACTCCCCTAATCATCTCTCTTTTTATATTCCTCTAATATTTCCTGCATCTTTACTAATCCTCTTTCACAGTTTGGATGAAGTAGATCACAGCTTCTTGCACACCCTAAACAGAATTCATTTTCTAATATCTTTAGTTCTTCCTCTTTCATACTCTTCACCTCAACCTTATTATAAGAATAATGTTCTTTGATTGACAAGCGATATGAATTTGATAGAATAATAGTAATTAAAGGGGAGTAGCTCTTACAGAACTGTTCGTCAACACGTTATGTTCAACATAACCGGATTGTTTTGGTCATTTATGATCAGCGAGACCTTTAATAAAACGATTGTTTTTATTAAAGGAGGAATACAAATGTATAAAAAAACAATTGAAGAAGTAGTAAACTCTTTAGATACAAATATTGAAAAGGGACTGACTTCTTCTGAAGCAAAGAAGAGACAAGGCATATATGGTACTAATGAACTAGAAAAGCCACAGAAAAGGTCTCTTCTTTTACGTTTTCTAGATCAATTCAAAGATGCAATGATTATTATTTTAATTATTGCAGCAGTGATATCTATTATTGTAGAACCAGGGGACTGGATTGATTCTCTTATTATCGTAATAGTCGTTATGATGAATGCGATTCTTGGTGTTGTATTAGAGAGTCATGCAGAAAAGAGTCTTGAATCATTACAAGAATTATCTGCACCACAATCTAAGGTATTAAGAGATGGTGTGAAACAGACTATTGCCTCTAAGGAATTAGTGCCTGGTGATATTATTATTCTTGAAACAGGGGATATGATTCCAAGTGATGCACGTCTCATTGAAGCTTATAACTTAAAGGTGGATGAATCAGCCTTAACAGGTGAATCTGTTCCTGTAGAAAAGACGACTGATCCTATTGATCAGGATGTTGTGATTGGTGACCAGACAAATATGGTCTTCTCTTCTACAGTAGTCACTTATGGTCGTGGTGAAGCGATTGTGACATCTACTGGTATGAAGAATGAAGTAGGTAAGATTGCAGGTATGTTAAATGCGAGTGAGAAGGAATTAACACCTTTACAGGTTAAACTCAATGAAATAGGTAAAACAATTGGATTACTTTGTATTGTGATCTGTGTAATTGTATTTATTCTTGAATCATTAAGTGGTATTAGCTGGTTAGAATCATTTAAGACTGCTGTTGCGTTAGCTGTTGCAGCTGTACCAGAAGGACTTGCAGCTACTGTTACTATTGTCTTAGCTGTTAGTGTGACTAAGATGGTTAAACAGCATGCCATTATTCGTAAATTACCTGCAGTAGAAACATTAGGTAGTACTTCTATTGTATGTTCTGATAAGACAGGTACATTAACACAA
This sequence comes from uncultured Catenibacterium sp., assembly GCA_900540685.1. Taxonomy (GTDB): domain Bacteria; phylum Bacillota_I; class Bacilli_A; order Erysipelotrichales; family Coprobacillaceae; genus Catenibacterium. Next base: position 39,627 of record UQGS01000005.1, read on the forward strand.
AATAAGATGACTATCTTAAAGACTTACTTAGATGGTGATAGAGTTAAAGATTTAGAAGAAGCAGATTCTAAAACTATTGATATGTTGAATGCATTTACTCTATGTTCTGATGCTTCTATTGATGATGGTAAGGTACTTGGTGATCCTACTGAAGTTGCACTTGTAGAAGCAAGTAAAAAGATGAACTTTGAAAAGAAAGCACTCATGGAAAAGTATCCACGTGTAGGAGAATTAGCTTTTGATTCTGATCGTAAGATGATGAGTGTTATTGTAAAGGATGGAGATCATTATGTGTCTATTACTAAAGGTGGACCTGATGTGATCTTAAATAGATGTCGTGATGTAGATAGTGATGATGCTATGACTGCCAATGATGAAATGGCTAAAGATGCATTAAGAGTCTTAGCTGTGGCAGTGAAGACATATGATACATTACCTATAAATATTACAGTAGAAGAAATAGAAAATGATATGGACTTTATTGGGTTTGTCGGTATGATTGATCCGGCTCGTCCAGAAGCAAAAGAAGCCATTAGAGTGGCTAAGCATGCAGGTGTGCGTACTATTATGATCACGGGTGACCATAAGACAACAGCGACTGCGATTGCGAAAGATTTAGGTATTCTTGATGAAGGACAGGAAGTTATTTCTGGTGAAGAATTATCTCAGATGTCTCAGGAAGAACTAGAAAAGAATGTAGAAAAATATAGTGTTTATGCACGTGTGGCTCCTGAACATAAAGTAAATATCGTCAAAGCATGGAAATCAAAGAATAAGATTGTCGCTATGACAGGGGATGGTGTCAATGATGCGCCGGCCTTAAAGACTGCAGATATTGGCTGTGCTATGGGTATTACAGGTACTGATGTAGCGAAGAATGCGGCTACTATGATTTTAACAGATGATAACTTTGCGACTATTATTCAATCTATTAAACAGGGTCGTGGTATATTTGATAATATCCAGAAGGATGTTCAGTTCTTATTATCAAGTAATATCGGTGAAGTACTTGCCATCTTCTTAGCTTCTATTATTGCGTTAATTAACCCTTCATGGGGATTTGGTGTTCCACTATTACCTATTCATTTATTATGGATTAACCTAATTACAGATGCACTTCCAGCATTTGCGATTGGATTAGAACCGGTAGAAGATGATGTCATGGATAGAAAACCAAGAGAAAAGGATGAAGGTTTCTTTGCGAATGGTTTAATGGTGAAAGTCATCTGGCAGGGTGTCATGGTTGGTTTATTAACTCTTCTCTCTTATTCAATTGGTCAGTATTTCAGTACACATGAATATGCAGTCACTATGGCCTTTATTACTATGTCAGGTGCTGAATTATGTCATTCATTTAATGTGAAGAGTCATCATTCAGTATTTAATAAACAGGTATTCAACAATAAATATTTATGGGGTGCAACAGCTATTGGTCTTGTATTACAGTTAGTCATCATCTTTACACCTCTTTCTCATTTATTTAGTTTAGTGCCTCTTGATCCATCTCATTTTGCGATTGCAGCATTACTTGCATTCTCAGTTATTCCAATCGTAGAAATCTCTAAACGTTTCGATAAACGTTAACACCTGCAAATGCAGGTTTTTTTTACAATTTCTATTGCATTTATCTTATAGGAGTAGTATTATTTAGTTAGTAAAGGCTAACCCTTTACTAAACACAACATATCCTTTCATATTCTCAGTTCCTTAAAACAGAGGACATAAAAAAATCACAGGACGGCACACACCTGTGATTTTTTTATTTAGATCTTATTTTTAAAATAAGCTTTTAAAGCTTCAAAAGTTTCTGGTGAAATATAATGTTCGATACGACATGCATCCTGTGAAGCAGTAGACTCACTGACTCCAATATGAACTAGGATATTTCTTAATTCAGTATGTCTTTCAAATATCATATTCGCAATCTTAGCACCAGCTTCTGTTAATGTGATGGCACCATCTTCATCCATGTTGATGAGTTCCTTCTCTTTTAATCTTTTCATCTGTTGTGAAATAGTAGGTTTAGAGAAATTCATTTCACGGGCGATATCAATGGAACGCACATGTCCTTTCTTCTTCTGAATAACTAATATAGTTTCTAAGTACATTTCTGTTGATTCACTCATCTTATTCACCTCATTTTCATCATTATAGCATAAAAATTCAAATAATGAAAAAGTTAGGCTTTACTAATATTTTTGTTGACATACAAAAATAGTAAGGCTATACTAACAGTGAAGTTAGAAAAGACTAATTAGTTTAGTCTAATCATCTGAGGAGGCGGAGTATATGCCAATTAGTATGGCAAATCCTGGAGATACAGTCGTTATTAGACGTATTACAGGAACTGATAAAGTAAAGAATCATCTTGCAGAACTTGGTTTCGTGGTTGATGGTGAAGTAACTATTATCAGTAAAGTAGATAACGGAATTATTTGTAATGTGAAAGGTAGTAGGATTGCGCTTTCTGAACAGATGGCGAATCGTATATTGTTTTAAGGGAGGAGTATCATGAACTTAAAAGAAGTAAAAGTGGGCGAAACAGTAACTATTAAAAAAGTAACTGGTACAGGTCCAGTAAAAAGAAGAATTATGGATATGGGTTTAACTAAAGGACAAAGTGTTTATGTAAGAAAAGTTGCACCTTTAGGAGATCCAGTAGAAATTACAGTACGTGGTTATGAATTATCTTTGCGTAAAGCAGATGCGCAGATGATTGAAGTGGAGGAATAGTTATGAAGATAGCGTTAGCGGGTAACCCTAACTCTGGTAAAACAACGTTATTTAATGCACTGACAGGGAGTACTCAGTATGTTGGTAACTGGCCAGGGGTTACAGTTGAAAAGAAAGATGGGAAACTAAAAGGTCATAAAGATGTGACTATCCAGGATTTACCTGGTATTTATTCATTATCTCCTTATACACTTGAAGAAGTTGTTACAAGAAGATATTTAATTAATGAAACACCTGATGCAATCATTAATATTATTGATGGTACTAATCTAGAAAGAAACTTATATTTAACGACTCAGTTAGCTGAATTAGGTATTCCTATGGTTTTAGCTGTTAATATGTATGATATCATCGAAAAGAAGGGTGATAAGATTGACTTAGATCAGTTAGGTCAGTTATTTGGTTGTAAAGCAATGACTTTATCAGCATTAAAGGATAAAGGTACTCAGGAAGTGGCTGAAGAAGCAATTAAACTTGCACACAACCATAAAGTATCAGAACATCCTCATGTATTTGAGGGTTCTGTAGAACATGCTTTAGCACATATTGAAGAATCAATTGAAAATAAAGTAGATGCATCTAAGTTAAGATGGTTTGCAGTTAAGGTATTTGAAAGAGATGAAAAGGTATTGGCTGAACTTAAATTAGATCAGGCAGTATTAAATGAAATCGAAGGTCATATTGCGGATTGTGAAAAAGAAATGGATGATGATTCAGAATCTATTATCACAAACCAGAGATATACTTTTATTAAGAATTCTATTAATAAGGTTCTTACAAAGAAGAATCCACATCAGACATTATCTACATCAGATCAGATTGATAAGATTGTGACTAACAGATTCCTAGCTTTACCAATCTTCGTATTAATTATGTGGCTTGTTTATTACATCTCAGTATCTACAGTAGGTGACTGGATGACTGGATGGGTGAATGATGTATTATTTGCAGAGATTATTCCACCTGTAGTAGAAACTTTCCTTAAATCAATTGGCTGTGCAGCTCCATTAATCAGCTTAATTAATGATGGTATTATTGCTGGTGTTGGTACAGTATTAGGTTTCGTACCACAGATGGCACTTATCTTCTTATTTTTAGCTATTCTTGAAGATTCAGGATATATGGCAAGAATTGCATTCATTATGGATAGACTATTACGTAAATTCGGTTTATCTGGTAAATCATTCATCCCTATCTTAATTGGTACAGGATGTGGTGTTCCGGCTGTTATGGGTACACGTACTATTGAAAATGAAGCAGATAGAAGAATGACTATTCTATTATGCACATTTATTCCTTGTGGTGCGAAGACTGTTATTATTGGTATGATCAGTTCAGCATTCTTCCCAGGTAACACTTGGATTGCGCCAGCAATGTATTTCTTAAGTATTCTAGTTATTATCTTATCAGGTATCGCATTAAAGAAGACTCGTTTCTTTGCCGGTGATCCAGCACCATTCGTAATGGAATTACCAGCATACCATATTCCTACATTAAGAGGTGTATTCATCCATGTTTGGGAACGTGCAAAAGCATTCATGATTAAAGCAGGTACTATTATCTTCAGTATTTGTATTGTAGTATGGTTATTATCTACATTTAACTTCTCATTCCAGATGGTTGATATTGAAAACTCAATGTTAGCATCTATTGGTCATGCATTTGCAGTATTATTTGCACCAGTAGGTATTGAAAACTGGAAGGGTTCAGTGGCTGTTATCTCAGCTCTTGCAGCTAAGGAACAGGCTGTTTCTACTATCTCTATCTTAAATCACATGGGTGATGCAGATTCAGGTGCTAAAGCTATTCATGCTATGGTGAATACTTTCTCTGCAATGGGTGGCTTCTCATTCATGATCTTGAACTTATTCGATCCACCATGCATTGCCGCTATTGGTACAATCATGAGAGAAATGGGTTCTAAGTTCTGGGGATGGTTCGCCGTATTATACCAGATGGTATTAGGTTATGTATTAGCTATGATCACTTATCAGTTAGGTTCATGGTTATTCTATGGTGCAACATTCGGATTAGGTCAGATTCTATCAATCGTATGTATTTTAGTAATGATCTACTTCATTGTAAGACCAGCACCTAAACCAGAATTAAAGACACAGAAAGCTTAATCAATTATGGGTAACATCATAGTTGCGGCTATTGTTGTTGTGTTGCTCATTATAGGTGTTCTTCACTACAAGAAGACATTACAGTCAGGATGTTGTGGTGAACACGATCAAATAAAGAAAATAGGTACGGGGGATAAGGATAAAAATCTTTATCCCTATCGTACTACTCTTCATATTGACGATATGTTCTGCAAGAATTGTGCAGCAACAATAGAAAACGCATTTAATCAACATAAAGAATATCTTGCATCAGTAAACATGAATAAGAAAGAAATCACTATTCTTTCTATGAATCAACCTGATCTAGAAACATATAAACAGATGATCATCAAACTTGGTTATACTCCAAGATAAATGTATAATAGAAGCAAGGAGGAGAAATTATGGGTACAATTATAGTAAGTATTTTATTAGTTATCTGGGTTTGTCTTGTCCTTAGAACTATATATAAGAATAAGAAAAAAGGCATAGGTGTATGTGGACATAATTGTAATACATGTGGCACAAATAATTTATGTCATGCTGATCTCTATAAAATGTATCGTGAAGAGATGCGTAAAGAAGGGCACGCTTAGTGTTCTTCTTTTTTTAGTTTGAGCATATTTATTGAATTATATCTTAAAAGGATTATAGTATAAGTAGTAATAATTACTATATACTAAAGGAGGAATCATAATATGAAATGGGTATGTAAAGTATGTGGATATGTGTATGAAGGTGATGAATTACCTGAAGATTATGTATGTCCAGTATGTGGTGTAGGACCAGAAGAATTTGAAAAAGTAGACGAATAATATAATAATTCTTCAAAGTAAAAGAGGCTGTAACGTTTAAGGTTATCTATTCGTTACAGCCTTTTTTCTTAGTATTAATTTAAAAGAGTTCTTTTGCCCTCATACGTTTCAATTCAGCATGTGTACTTTTCTTATGTCTGCAATAGAAGTAAATACCTAGCATGACAAAGTTTCCAGCATTGATAGATACAATAGTATATACAATGCTTGTTGTTGTAAGAGAGTGGTCTCTTAATGCGGTAGATGTTTTATCTGAAGAACTTTCTACCACTTTACCTGTTTCTGTCATCACAGATTGAGTCGTTTCAATTTTATTATGGGTTGGTATGAATCCAAATGCGAATATGAGTGAACTCGCAAAAATAACGATTGGGATAATCAAACCAAGTAACCTATTATCCTTTTTCGATAAAAATATTTGTAGTCTTATAATTGCGATTATAATAATCACACCAATAATAGTTCTAACCATTTTTTGCTTTCTCCTTTATTTTCTTATATTCTGTAATTAAATTCTTAGCAACATCAAATTCTATATCTTCATCAATGACATATCTTTTGATCAACTCAACAAATTCATCATTATCTTCTTTATCTTCAGCTAACTTGATCTTATCAATTAACTTATTCAATCTGACTCTTACTGTTGGATAAGTAACACCATATAGCTTGGCCACTTCTTTTAAAGAACCTGAAGCGAGTAAAAATCTTTTGATAAAAATCATATCTTCATCATCCAAATTCTTCATCCACATAGGAACAGTTTCCATATATATATCACCTCTTTTTGTAATATAACATATTTATATTTTAAATAAAAGATAAAAAATTTAATAATATTAAAATATATATTTAATAAAATTAAAAACACTCCTAGTTTTTTAATGAATATGTAAGTGTTGTGTATTTTGATTAGGTTTGATTTATTTAGTTGTTTGATATGATATAGTAGTGTGGAATGGAGAGGTGACTATGAAGAAAATATTAATTTTATTAGTGACAATGATGTTATGTGCCTGCTCACCTGCAGAACCTATGTCACTTAAAGACAGCTATGGACAGTACAAACAGGAAGAAATCGTATATGCGAATAAGAAGGATTTCATAAAGAAGAAGGATGCTTATAATGCGTATCTTGTTTATGAAATCAATAAAGATGCATGTACATTTGAAAGTGATTTAAAGTATCAGAATGTCCAGTATAAGAAGGTTGAACTATCAAAAGATGAGAAAGAAAAAGTTCCTGAAGCACTCATCAAATACAACCTTTATGAAGGTGAAAAACAGTTAGGTATTGCAGTTTACTTAGGTGAAGAAACTGTTTATATTGCTAGCTATGATCAATATGATGGTAAACCTGTATATATTGCGAAAATGAAAAAAATCACAAAGAAGAGCTAAAATTTACGAAAAACAGAAAATAAATAATTTTGTTTATATTTAAAGAAAAAATATTGACAAAGTAAAAAAGTGATTGTATTATAGACCCAAGTTAAATAAACAAATCGATGAACGAGAAGAGTATCTTACAATCACCTACAGCGAGATGACATAGAGTGGAAGGTCATCAGGAAGATATAAGAGAAACGCACTCGGGAGAGTCTGTTGGAATTAAGTATAACAGAACGTGAATCTGCGTTAATGAAGAGGTGGTTTGTATGATACAAGCAACTAGAGTGGTACCGCGTTTATATACGTCTCTGGATTAATCCAGAGGCGTTTTTTGTTTATTAAAGGGGTGTTTGATATGAAGGAACGACGATTTAGTTAAGTAGTGGGGCATTAAAATAAAACATCAAACATTAAAGGAGAAGAAAATTATGGAAAAGAAAACATTTAAGAAAGTTGTATTAGCTTATAGTGGAGGATTAGATACTTCAATTATTATTTCTTGGTTAAAGGAAAATTATGGCTGTGAAGTTATTGCAGTTGCTGCTGATGTGGGACAGGGTGCTGGAGAACTTGATGGTCTTGATGAAAAGGCTGCAAAGACAGGTGCTTCTAAATATATTTGTGTAGATTGTAAACCTGAATTTGTTAAGGATTTCTGTTTTGAAGCAGTTAAAGCCAATGCATTATATGAAGGTAAATATATGTTAGGTACTTCTCTTGCAAGACCAATTATTGCGAAGAAGTTAGTAGATATCGCTTTAGAAGAAGGTGCAGATGCAATCTGTCATGGATGTACTGGTAAAGGTAATGACCAGGTAAGATTTGAATTAGCTATTAAAGCATTCGCACCAGATATGCCTATTATCGCTCCTTGGAGAGAATGGGATATTAAATCAAGAGAAGAAGAAATCGAATATGCTGAAGCAAGAAAGATTCCTCTAAAGATTAACAGAGAAACAAACTACTCTAAAGATAAGAACTTATGGCATTTATCACATGAAGGTTTAGATCTTGAAGATCCAGCTAATGAACCTAAGTATGATGAAATCCTAGAAATGGGTGTTTCACCAGAAAAGGCACCAGATGTTCCAACATATATCACTTTAACTTTTGAAAAGGGTGTTGCAGTTGCATTAAATGGTGAAAAGCTTGAACCAGTAGAAATGTTAGCTAAGTTAAATGAAATCGGTGGTGCAAACGGTGTAGGTATCGCAGATATGGTTGAAAACAGACTTGTTGGTATGAAATCAAGAGGTGTATATGAAACACCAGGTGGAACTATTTTATATGCAGCACATCAGAACCTAGAAGAAATTACTGTAGATAAAGAAACACAGCATTTCAAACAGCAGTTAAGCTTAAAGCTTGCTGATAATATCTATAATGGTCAGTGGTATACACCTCTTACTGAAGCATTGCTTGCATTTGTAGATAAGACTCAGGAAACAGTAAATGGTGACGTTAAACTTAAATTATATAAAGGTAATATCGTAGGTGCTGGTGTTACATCTCCAGATACATTACATGATTTACAGACAGCATCATTTGATGAAGATGATGATTATGATCAGTATGATGCGAAAGGATTCATCACATTATATGGTTTACCAATCAAGGTAAAAGCTAAGTTAGATCAGAAGAAAAAGAAATAGGAGTTTAAGATATGGTATTGTGGAAAGGTAGATTTTCTAAAGAATTAAATCATGAAGTGAATGCATTCAATTCATCTCTTTCATTTGATCATCGTATGTATAAGCAGGATATCAGAGGATCTCTTGCTCATGCAAAGATGTTATGTAAACAGAGTATTATTGAAGAGAAAGATTATGAAGAGATTGTAGAAGGTTTAAATGCAATTTTAAAAGAGATTGAAGAGGGTACACTCCTCTTTGATCCTGAAGCTGAAGATATTCATATGTTTGTGGAAAGTGAACTCACAAAGCGTTATCCAGTGGCTGGTAAAAAACTACATACAGGACGTTCTAGAAATGATCAGGTTGCATTAGATCTTCGTTTATATGCACATGATGAAATTCTAGAAATCAAGAAGATGTTAGTAAACCTGATTCATACATTAACAGGTTTAGCTGAACATAACCTTGATACAATCATGCCAGGATACACACACTTACAAAGAGCACAGCCTATTACTTTTGCACATCATTTAATGGCTTATGCATCAATGTTTTTAAGAGATATTGATCGTTTAGAAGATGTGGATAAGAGACTATATGTATCACCTCTAGGAAGTGGTGCACTTGCAACAACAACTTATCCATTAGATAGACCATTTGTGGCAGAAGAATTAGGTATGTATGATATTATGTATAACTCTTTAGATGGTGTGAGTGATCGTGATTATGCGATTGAGTTATCAAGTGCCTTAGCCACAATCATGATGCATTTATCAAGATTCTCAGAAGAAGTGATTCTATGGTGTTCATGGGAATTCAAATTCATTGATCTTGATGATGCCTATGCAACAGGTTCTTCTATTATGCCTCAGAAGAAGAATCCAGATATTGCAGAATTAGTAAGGGGTAAGAGTGCAAGAGTCATTGGTGATGTGAATACATTACTTACAATGATGAAGGGACTCCCTCTTGCTTACAATAAAGACATGCAGGAAGATAAAGAAGCATTATTTGATGCAATTGATGAAGTCAAGCTTTGTCTTCCAGTCTTTACAGATATGATGGCAACCATTACTGTTCATAAAGATAAAATGAGAGATGCTGCTGCAAGAGGATTTATTAATGCGACTGATTGTGCAGATTATCTCACTAAGAAAGGTATGCCATTTAGAGATGCTTATAAGATTACTGGGGAACTTGTAAGATACTGTATTGAACATGGAGAAACATTAGAAACACTTCCTCTAGATGTTTATACAGGTTATACAGATATGTTTGGTGAAGATGTTTATCAGGCTATTTCATTAGAAACATGTCTTAACAACAGAGCAGTTGTTGGTGGACCTTCTCCTAAAATTGAGATGGAGAATATTCATAGAATCAATCAGAAAGTGAGTGGATATTGTGATTAAAGCAGGTATTATTGGTGCAAGTGGTTATGCAGGATGTGAACTATTAAGAATCTTACTCATGCATCCAAAAGCAGAAGTAACAGCTATTTCTTCACATAGCTATACTGGTAAGAAGATTTATGATCTTTATCCTAACTTCTATCAGGTATGTGATTTAGAGTTTATTGAAGATACAGAAGTTATTGAGAAAGCAGATATTATTTTTGCATCTCTTCCACATGGCTTATCTGAAAAGTATGCCACGACATGTGTAGAAAAGGGTAAGAAGTTTATTGATCTAGGAGCTGACTTCAGACTTGATAAAGAAGAAGATTATCAAAAATGGTATGGTTTAGATTATAACCTACCTGAACTTCATAAGAATCAGGTATATGGGTTACCTGAAGTCAATAGAGATAAGATCAAGGATGCCACTATTATTGGAAACCCTGGTTGTTATCCTACAACTATTACTTTAGGTCTCTATCCTTTATTAAAGAATAAGCTCAATGTATCACAAAAGATTATTATTGATTCAGCATCAGGTACAACAGGTGCTGGTAAGAACTTAAGTGATGGTATGCATTTCCCAAGATGTAATGAATCATTCCATCCTTATAAAGTAGGTGTACATAGACATACACCAGAAATTGAACAGGAATTAAGTAAGATGAATGAAAAAGATGTACATATCACATTTGTCCCTCATTTACTTCCTGTAGACCGTGGTATTGTTTCTACTATTTATGTTCCTGTAGATAAGTCTCTTGAAGAAATCTATGAAACATATGTAGAAACTTATAAGGATGAACAGTTTGTAAGAGTATTACCTCTTGGACAGGTCGCAGACTTAAAGTTTGTGAAAGCATCTAACTATTGTGATATTTCATTACATATGGATGAACGTGATCATACATTAATTGTAGTGTCTACAATTGATAATATGGTGAAAGGTTCTGCTGGTCAGGCAGTACAGAATATGAATATTATGTATGGACTCGATGAGAATACAGGTTTAAATCTTGTCGCTCCATCATTCTAAGGAGGAAATCATGAAAGATATACTTGGTGGTGTATGTGCACCAATAGGATTTAGTGCAAATGGTATTCATGCAGGAATGAGAAAGAATAAATCTAAGAAGGATTTATCTCTTATTGTGAGTGAAGAGTTATGTACAGCAGCTGCAACATATACACAAAATAAAGTAAAAGGTGCTCCTTTGACAGTTACAAAGCAGCATTTAAAGAATGGTCGTGCAAGAGCTATTATCTGTAACTCAGGTAATGCGAATACATGTAATTCAAATGGCATTGAACTTGCAAATGAAGTATGTGCTTTAGCTGCAAAGGAATTAGGTTTAAAGGAAGATGATATTATTGTCGCTTCTACTGGTGTAATTGGTCAGCCTATGTCTATTGATCCTTTTAAAGACCATATGAAAGAACTTGTAAAGGGATTAAATGTAGATGGGTCTCATGATGCATGTTATGGAATCATGACAACTGATACACAACCTAAAGAATATGCAGTAGAGTTTAAATTAGGGAATACAAAGTGTCATATTGGAGCTATCGCAAAGGGTTCTGGTATGATTCATCCAAATATGGCAACAATGCTTGCTTTTGTGACAAGTGATGTCGCTATCTCTAAAGAATGTCTAGAAGCAATGGTACATGAAGTTGTAGATGATACATTTAATATGGTCAGTGTAGATGGAGATACTTCTACAAATGATATGCTATGTGTATTATCAAATGGTATGGCACAGAATAATAAGATTGTCTTAAAAGATCAGTCTTATAATGTTATGAAGGATGCGTTATATCATATCTGTGAACAATTATCTCGTGGTATTGCGAAAGATGGTGAAGGAGCCACTAAGCTTCTTACATGTAATGTCAAGAATGCCAAGACACTTAAGGATGCCAAGATCGTTGCAAAGAGTGTCATCACTTCTACTTTATTTAAAGCAGCAATGTTTGGTAGAGATGCGAATTGGGGTCGTATCTTATGTGCTATTGGTTATTCTGATGCTGATTTAGACATCAACAAAGTATCCGTGACATTGGCTTCATCTGCAGGAGATATCCATGTTTGTGAGAAGGGCATGGGTGTTATCTTTGATGAAAACAAAGCATTAAAGGTCTTATCTGAAGATGAGATTGATATTAATATTGATTTAAATGATGGTATGTGGGATGCAACAGCATGGGGCTGTGATCTTACTTATGATTATGTGAAGATTAATGGGGAATATAGAACATAATGGAAGAAAGAGAAATATATCGAGCAAAAATCTTATCTGAAGCTGTTCCTTATTTACAGGAATACAATGGTAAGACAGTAGTAGTAAAATATGGCGGAAATGCGATGATCAATGAAGAATTGATGAACAATGTCATTTCTGATATATGTCTAATGACTTTAGTTGGTATTAATGTGGTACTGGTTCATGGTGGGGGCCCTGAAATCAATAAGGCATTAAAACGTTCTGGTATAGAATCAAAGTTTATTAATGGGTTACGTTACACTGATGAAGAAACAATTGATATTGTACAGGAAGTTTTAGCTGGTAAAGTCAATAAGAATCTTGTAAAGCTAATAATGAATGGGGGAGGCCGTGCAGTAGGTCTTTGTGGTATTGATAATAAGTTATTAGAGGCGAAGAAGATTAAAGACGAATTAGGTTATGTAGGCACTGTTACACAGGTGAACAATCAAATCATTAAGGATGCAATCAAGAGTGGTTATATTCCAGTTATTGCATCTATCGCAATGGATGATGAAGGTAATAGCTATAATGTGAATGCAGATTATGCAGCAGCAGCTATTGCGGATAGTCTAGAAGCAGAAAACTTGATTGTAGTTAGTGATATTCCTGGTTTATTAAGAGATCCTCATGATGAAAAGACATTGATTCCAGAGGTATCTATCCAGGATGTAGAAAACTTAAAAGCAGAAGGTATTATTGCAGGAGGTATGATTCCTAAAGTGGATTGTATTACTCATGCATTAAAAGGCAATATGTCAAAAGCAGTCATTATTGATGGTCGTATTCCACATTCTATTCTTATTGAAATATTGTCTAAGGATGGTAGTGGTACACTATTCACAAGATAACAGAGTTACATCTGTTATCTTTTTTTTACCTCTAAAATAGTATATTATTAAAGATAAGGAAGGGTGAAATGATGAAAAGATTATTATGTTTATTATTATGTAGTATATTGTTTGTGGCATGTGGTACTACAAAAGAGACAAAAAAGAAAGATACTGCAGTAGTAGAGAAACAAAAGAAAAAGGAAGCTAAGAAACTAGAAGAACAAAAGAAAAAGGAAGAAGAAGCTAAGAAACTAGAAGAACAGAAACAAATAGAAGAACAGAAGAAATTAGAAGAACAGAAAAAACTAGAAGAACAGAAAAAACTAGAGGAACAGAAGAAATTAGAGGAACAGAAAAAAGCTGAAGAAGCTAAAAGACAGGAAGAATTAAAAAGACAACAGGCACCTGTTGCGACAAATAATAATGTGGTGGCGATTGATGCGGGACATCAGGCAAGAGGTAATTCACAATTAGAACCGATTGGTCCTGGTGCTTCAACACAAAAGGCTAAGGTGGCAAGTGGGGCAACAGGAACTGCCACACGTATTCCTGAATATCAGACTACTCTTAATGTCAGCTTAAAACTAAGAGATGTATTACAGTCTAGAGGGTATAAGGTTGTCATGATTCGTACAACCAATGATGTAAATATTTCTAATAGAGAAAGAGCTGAAATGGCTAATAATGCAGGCGCTGGTGCTTTTATTAGATTACATTGTGATGGTATTGGTAATAGCGGTGTCACTGGTGCAAGTGTACAGGAACCAGCTAATGGAAATCCTTATATGAGTGCAGGTAATGTGTCTGCTTCACAATCTTTAGGAAGAACAGTACTGAATCATTATTGTAGTACAACAGGTATTAGAAATAGAGGAATGGCAGCACGTAATGATTTAAGTGGAATCAACTGGTGTAAGACACCTGTATGCTTACTTGAGATGGGATTCATTTCTAATGGTGATGAAGATAGAAAGTTAAACAACAGTGATTTCCAGCAGAAAATTGCGGAAGGTATTGCGAATGGTATTGACGCTTATTTTGGTCGATAATAATTGCATTCACGCCTATTAACTGTTTATAATGTTTTTTGATAAGGTTATCCTTATAGGATAACCTTGAATTTTAGAGTATATTCCTATTGGTTTAGTAGGAACAAGAGGTGAAATAATGGATAACATAAAAGCGATAGAACGTAGTATTATTACAAACTTTAGAAAACCTTTATGGCGTAGATTTATTAAGGGTATTCAGGATTATGAACTCATTGAACCTGGTGATAAGATTGCAGTATGTATTTCAGGTGGTAAGGATTCAATGCTTCTTGCGAAGCTATTACAGGAATTACAGAGACATGGTAAGTTTCATTTTGATTTAGAGTTTATCTGTATGGATCCAGGTTATAATCCTGCCAATAGAAAACTGATTGAGGAGAATGCGGAAAAGCTTGGTATTCCTATTCAGTTCTATGAATCAGATATATTCAATGTTGTACATGGTATAGAGAAGAATCCTTGTTATTTATGCGCAAGAATGCGTAGAGGGTTCTTATATAATAGAGCACAGGAATTAGGATGTAATAAGATTGCCTTAGGACATCATTATTCAGATGTAATAGAAACTATTTTAATGGGGATGATGTATGGGGCTCAGGTCCAGACTATGATGCCTAAACTTCATAGTAAGAACTTTAAAGGTATGGAATTAATCCGTCCTATGTATTTGATTCATGAAGAAGATATTATTGCCTGGGTTGAGAAGTTTAATTTAAAGTTCTTACAGTGTGCATGTCGTTTTACAGAAGAGTCTGAAGCACGTGGAGAAATTGAACATACATCTAAACGTGCAGAAACTAAGATGTTGATTAAGAAACTAAGAGAAATCAATCCTAAAGTAGAACAGAATATCTTTAAGAGTGTAGAGAATGTTAATCTTAAGACAATTATTGCCTATACTGACTGGGATGAATCAAAGAAGAGTTTCTTAGATTTCTATAAGGAGCAGGAATAATGGATGATCAGTTTACAAGATTAAGATGGATTGCAGGTGATAACTGTATTGATATCATGAAGACGAAACATGTTGCAGTGTTTGGCTGTGGTGGTGTTGGAGGATTTGTGGTAGAAGGATTAGTACGTTCTGGTGTAGGAACTATTGATGTATTTGATCATGATACAGTAGATATCACAAACCTCAATAGACAAATTATCGCCTTACATTCTACTGTAGGTAAGAAGAAAGTAGATATTATTAAAGAACGTATGTTAGATATTAATCCAAATTTAAATATAAATACGTTTGATACATTTTATTTACCAGAGAATGCTGATACAATAGATTTATCTCAATATGATTATGTAATTGATGCAATTGATACAGTAACTGCAAAGATAGAATTGATTAAGAGATGTACAGAATTGAATGTACCTATTATATCTTCTATGGGTACAGGAAATAAGCTTGATCCTTCTCACTTACAGATTACTGATATATATAAGACAAAGATTGATCCTCTTGCGAAAGTAATGAGAAGAGAATTAAAAGCAAGAAGAATTAAGAAGTGTTTAGTTGCTTATTCAGATGAGATTCCTGCAAAGACAGGACAAAGAACACCGGGTAGTAGTGTATTTGTGCCAGCGAGTGCAGGATTAATGATTGCAGGATATGTGTTTCAATCATTGATAGGAGGATAACAGTATGGCTAAAGTTGCAGTTTTAATGGCAGATGGTTTTGAAGAAGTAGAAGCCTTAGGTGTAGTAGATATCTTAAGACGTGCAGAGGTGGATGTAGACACTGTTTCTATTAAAGAGGAGCAGGTTGTCATTTCTTCTAGAAATATCCCTGTACGTGCAGATAAGACACTAACAGACATGGATTATTATGATATGATTGTGATTCCTGGAGGAGCAGGTGCATGGACCTTAAGAGATGATGATCGTATTATTTCACTCATTAAGAAATATGATCATGAAGAAAGATATATTGCCGCTATATGTGCAGGACCTATGGCTTTAGGTAAAGCAGGTGTAATCACTAATAAGAAAGTCACTTCTTATCCAGGAGAAGAAATAGAAAGTTATTTAAAAGCAGGTAAATATGTTGAAGAAGAAGTGGTTGTAGATGGTCATATTATTACAAGTAGAGGACCAGCCACAGCATTTGCATTTGCTTATAAGCTTTTAGATGTATTAGGTATTGATTCATCAAGCCTTAAGCATGGAATGTTGTATGATTTATACAGATAGCCTGAGTGCTATCTTTTTTAATGCAAAAAAAAACGATCCCGAAGGATCGTAGTATTTAATATGGTGACCGGTACGGGATTCGAACCCGTGAATGCATGCGTGAAAGGCATGTGAGTTAACCGTTTCTCCAACCGGCCAGCGGAATTGAGTATATCATAGGAGAAACGAATACGTCAATAGTTATTTTAATATTTTGATAAAGAAAATGCAGAAATTTTTTTGTCTTTAAAAGTAAACTTAATTTGTATGTTCTTCTCTTTATATTTATAGGTTATTGTACCTTTTCCATTATTATAATGGTCAGAAGTAGGAGAAGAATAAGTATGCTTTACTGTAGAATAATCAGTTCCTACAGTAATATTATTCTTAAGTTTATACTTCTTAGTAAAGAGAGTAAGTGTCTGAATCTTTCCATCCTTTTCTGAATATTGAATATTAGAATCAAATAAAGCATCTGACATTTTTGATGCACTTACACCAGGATAAACCTCTTTATTCTTATAAATCACTGTATAGTCCTTTATATCAGGCTGCGCATTACATGCACATAATAAGAGACATAGTAATAATAGTATTTTTTTCATATGTATACCTCCTTGTTCTTATATTAGTTCTTTAATAAGAAAATGCAAGAGAAGTTTGACAGGGAGTAACTACCGTCTTGTAGAGTGAAGAAAAAGACTTCAAATGAAGTCTTTAACGGATGTTATGTTTTGATATCATCTTTTGAATGAATACAGGTATAAAGAATTCTATCACAAATGCGGAAGCATAGAATAATGAGATATGAATTATTGTGATAGGCATGATTAATGGAATAATCATCATCTTTATTGTGAAAATCATAATCACTTCTAGAAGAATCCATACAAATGTACCGAGTATGAATGCGTTTTTCAAGTATGTGCGATAGAAGCTGTGATCTATTCTCTTAGTTGTTAAACCCATGTTATAGAGATAGTCTCTTGTCTGTTTTTCTTCTCTTAAAATGAGATACTTAAGGTAAAAATAGAAACCATACAATAATATAAAGACAACTGCAATGAATTCTATCAATACTTTCTGATTGGTGTTGATAAGAGAATTGATTGCATCATTATCTACAAATGCACCCTCTACCTTAAAACCTAATCTTTCTAATTCATTCTTTACCTGATTGATATTCTTAAGACTATCTACTCTTAATGTATAAGCATCTGGACGCCATGGTGTTTTCATGATGATATCATCTACATCATTCATAGTATAATTTTCAGGAAGAACATTTTCAATTTTTACATAACCTTTTTCACTATGAGGATCCTCTATATTATAAATAACAACACTTTCTTTGGCTTTAAAAGCTTCCATATATGGTGTAATACAGTCTCTAGGAATGTAAATATACGCATCTCCTGTGCCAACACTATTTGTGCTTATAGCTGTTCCTGATTTTAAAATTCCTCGTACAGGCAGGGTCATATAAACAAGTTTTACACAAGGTGTGTTAATATCGATCCACTCATCACCATCAGTTGATGTTCCCATTTGAGAAATACCAGAAGCATTATAGACAGGTATTGGAACCCATAATCCTATTTTTAACTTCTTTATGTTAATATCCTCTAGTCTAAGGTTATTTTCTTCTAAGAAAGCTTCCATTTTTTCGTTGCTTAAATAGACACCTTTATTATCAGCATGTTTAATAGTGATGTTTGTATAATCATCCCTACTATCATAAGTTTGAAGCATAAAGATGGATGAACTACCATTCATATGACCATCAGATAGTGATATCTGATCATAGTTATTTTCTGTTGCACCATTCATATCATCCGTCCATTCTGAGAAGGTGCTATAGTGAACATCATATCTCCATGTAAGGCGTTCTATGTGACTGACACTTTTAATCTTATTGTAATCCTGTTGACTCAGAGGTGTTTCTCCAGAATAGTATGTATAATAATCATTCTTATATTTTTCTTTGTAGACAACAAGGTCTCTAGAAGCAACAGAATTAATTTTGTCTTCATAAGAAGCACTATATGTTCCATAAATATTATAACTATAAGCACATATAATCATCGTGAAAGCAACAAGTATATTCATTACTGTTCTGAAAGTACGATGCGAAAAACGAATATCCATGTTTTTATCTTTCATGATAGGTGCTTTTATTAGATTCTTTTCTTTGGATAGATCTCTATCTATGATTAATGCACCCTCCACTTTATAAAGCGTATCAGCTGCTTGAATCATTCTACTATCATGTGATGCACTAATAACATAATGACCTTTATCTGCATATTCTTTGAGGATATTAATCATTATTTGTGCATAACCTGCATCAAGCGCAGCAGTAGGTTCATCTAAGATAAGTATTTCAGGCTGTCTCATTAAGGCTAAATAAACAGCAGCACGTGTTTTTTCTCCTCCAGATAAGCTTTTAGGATACTTATTTTCAAGAGGTTTTATACTTAATTGTTCTTCATAATCATTAATTCTTGTACATCCTAATTTTTCTAGCTGTTTAATATGGCTGCCAATGGTCATTCCTTCTATGAATAAAGGTATCTGGTGAACATTTGCGAGATGATTATAAATAAACTTTTGTTTACTTTCTTCATCAAGAGTATCTATTCTTTCACCTTCATAAAGATAAATACAGTTATAAGCAAATTGGAAGGCTTTAAGAAATGTGGATTTTCCTGATCCGCTTCTTCCTTTGATAACAGTTAAATATCCACATTCAGCGCAGAATGAAGCATCTTTAAATAGAGTCTTTTTTCCAAAAGACACATTAAGTTGTTTAATTTCAAGCATATTAAACCACCTCATTTCTTAGTTCTGTAACAATATCAATCTTTTTGATAAATCTAGATTGCGTAATCACTCTTTCTAAAAGAAGTGTAATTATAAATACAAAAGTAGATATAAGAGGTGCTACAAGTGAGGATATACCTGTTAAAAGCAACATGATAATAGATATAATTGTACTAATTACTAAAACAGCACAAAGCCCAATAATGCTTTCAGTCAGAGATATATGAATCAAATCTTTTTCTCTTAAGCCAGATATTCTTAATAAAACAAGTTCACTCTTTCTTTGCATTAATAAATGTGATTCAAGAACAATATCAATAATCAAAGCAACAAGAATAATAATACCTGCAAACGTAAACATCAGCATTTGATAATAGTTGTTTAAGCTATTCATCGATTCTCTATCTGTAAATGAATCATTGATTGTATAACCGCTGCTTTCATAGTCTTTAAGAGCTGTTTCTAATTTATCGTATGTATCATAGCATATTACGTATCCTATATATTGTTTATCTTTACTGTTCTTTTCATAAATGGATTTCATTAATGAATAAGGCATATAGATATATCTTTGACTTTTTACTACATAATGGACTTTTTTAGAATTTTTAAATACACCATTCATATCAAAACTATGTTCAGTTTGATGCATTCCTTCTCTATCTTTAATTGTTATATCAAGGTCTATTTTGTTGTTCTTGGATTTCTGATTGAGAATATAGAAGGTAGATTCATCCATATAGATACCATTTTGTTTATCCTGTATAGGTCTATCTATATACTTGGATAAATCATCTTCTTTGAAATAAGGAACAATATAAACTTCTTCACCATTTATATCCGTACACATCTTATATAAAGGATATGCATTCTTGTCTTTTAATGTGATGAGTTTGCTGTAGTCTTGATCTACATATGAATGCTTATCTTTTGTGATAATGGCTTTGTTTTCTAATTGTCCTACCAGCATCTGCATTGCCTGTTTTTTGGAGTTATGAATAATTCCAGTCATAACCTGACATGAAACAAGACTTAAAACAAAAACCATCAATAAAAGAACATACATGAATCTATAATGTTTCATATATGTTTTAACATATTCAATACAGAAATTTTGATTAATAGAAGGGGCTGTCCCTTCACCACTTTGATCTTCTGAAAGAAAAAAATCAGAAGATGAAAGCATACCATCTTCAATCATATAAGTAACATCAGCATATTCTATTGCACATTCAGAATGTGATGCCATAACAATAGTCATATCATGACTCAGTTCTTTTAGTATTTCATAAATCTGTATTTCATTGTTATGGTCTAAAGAAGCAGTCGGTTCATCAAGAATAAGAACCTGTGGATGACTAATAAGGGCACACGCAATAGAAAGTCTTTGTCTCTCACCAAGAGAAAGTGTCATAACATTCTGTGATGGAGAGACATCTAAATGCATTCTATCAAGGTATTCATCTATATCATCATCAGTTAGAACTTTATTATGAATAGATGCAAAATATTGAAGTGTACCTGTCACATCAAGATGAGGAAGAAGACTACTTTCTTGTAAAACATAACTTATACGACTTCTTCTATATTCATCTCTCATCTTTCCTTCTATGAGTTTTCCATCATAGAAATATTTATAATTACTTTTATTATCCATAAGAGCAATACAGTAAAGAAGAGCTGTTTTTCCTGAACCGCTTGTACCTCTAAGAAGAGTGACAGAGTGAGCAGGAATACTGATTGTTGCATGATCTAGAATGACTCTATCATAGGTGATGGTTACATCTTTGAGTTCAATCATATTATTATTCCTTTCTAAATATGACTTCCAGTGGAACTAGAAGTCATAATTTTTAATAATCCTATATATAATAATAGCAATTCGCAAAAATAATGTATACCCTTACATTGAAATCGTTAAAAAAAGACCTATGAAGGTCTTATAAAATAATCGCAATAATTAATTCAATTACTGCAAACACAATAAATGCGATTGTCCATCCTTTCTTGCTTTTTTTAGATGAAAACTTATCCATCTGAACAGGTACAATAAATAGAAGGGTAATAAGAATAATACCCGGAAAACGGATGCTTATACTTAAGAATCTTGTACAATAAAGCAATATAATTAAAAACAAACTAGTGCATGTAGATGGCAAATTTTTTATATACTTTTCTTTCATAATATATCTCCTTAATGAATTAGTTTAAACTAACTACAGTATATACCTTATGGAAGAAAATACAATACTATATTATAAGAAATACTAAAAGGGCAGTTAACTGCCCTTAAGTCTTCCAACCTTATGAATGCATAGTGTGGTAATAAATTCTTCTAGTAGAATGCTGAAGAACCATAATAAGCATGCATAGAGAACAATAGGTATATGCATCATGAAACTCATAAAGATACTTATGATTAGTAGTATGACTAAATAGAATACGTAGTAGTAAACATAATCATATCGTGCAAGAGATTTTAACTCCTTAATACTTAATCCATTCTCATATAGGAAGAAGTATTCGTCCTTGTTGGAATCAATTGTCTTTTGACGATGATAGATAAGAATAATCAACATGATAATAAATATTGCACATATTAACATTAGTAAACTATTCATCATTCTAGAATTAATCTGAGTGAGATGATCAAGATTCACATTAGAATATACTGTTAAGTGAGGATCTATATCATTGATTTGTGAAAGAATACTAGAGATATATTGTGCATCATCCACTCTCACAAGTAACATCTTTGTCTCATCAATCTCAAAGTATTTCCTATATATAGCTTCAGGAAGATAGAGTACATCATCTCCTTGAGAAGAAATAGTATTCTTCTTGTTTATGTAGGATGAAACATGAAAAGTATGATGGTTGATGGTGATGTCTTTACCTAAATTCTTGATTGTACGAGATGCTTTGATTGTATCACCAGTATAAGATTGTACGATTACATCATCAGTAACTGTTTCATAGAATGGAGTGATATGAATATGTTCTATTTCATTGAGATCTCTTCTTATATCCATTCTAATGGGCTCAGTAATAGAATCATAAGCATACTTACTGTTATTTCCATAATAGAGGCGTACATCTAATAGTTTCTCTTGTATCGCATTAATCTCATGTGAATAGTATGTACGATATCCAAATATACCTATAGTCATAGAAAGAATCAAACCAAAAAGTATATATAGGATTTTAGAAGAACGTATAAGATGTTTCTTGTAGTAAGATAAATAGTTTTGTGGTTTTCTAGTAATAGAAGTGGTTTCTAGTTCTTCTATTGAACTCTTTTTGAGAGGTACTATTTTATGATTCTGAATCTCATAGAGATCATCTGCATAATCAATAATACGTTTATCATGTGTTGCGATAAGAACGCATACTGGATGTGTATGAATATAATCACTCAGGAGTTCTATTAATAACTTGCAGTTAATAGAATCTAGAGAAGCAGTTGGTTCATCTAAAAGAAGGAGAGAAGGATCCTTCATCAACGCGAAGGCGATAGCTGCACGTTGTCTTTCTCCTCCTGATACATGATCAGGTGTCTGATTGAGTAGATGTTCGATCTTCATAGAACATAGAATATCATTCATTCTAGTTTCGTTATATTCCTGTCCAGAGAGTAGGAATGCGAATTTCATATTCTCTCTAATGGTCATGTTATTGAATAATGTACTTTCTTGATGTACATAACCAATCTTTTCTTTCCTTGTAGTAAGAGGGTCATCAATAGAATGACCCTCCATTAAATAATCACAGGATAAAGGTGCTACAAGTCCTAATTGATTCAATAAGGTTGTTTTACCAGTACCACTTTTTCCTTTGATCATAGTAATGCTGTTGTTAGATAAGGTGATGCATGCATCATCAAAAATCACTCTATCAAATGTGATAGAAAGATGTTTAATATCAATCATGATCCGTGCTCTTTACCATTGTTTTATTTGTAATATAGAAGACTAATGTAGTCACAACAGCACTTACTAAACCTATAATCATCTTGATTGAATTGCTTACTAACGCAAACTCACTCGATGAGAATAGTCTTAAACAGAAGGAAAGAAGAACAGCTATAAATAGGAATGAAGCCATAAACTGTATATCAACCATATGAATGGATTGAATCTGTTTCTCATTTAAATCAAGTTCTCTATATCTTATATATTCTCTTGATTTATTATAGAGGATTAAGAAAACAACATAGGCAAGAAGACCAACAACAGTATAGATGAGAATCATAGTCTTAGTATTCTTAGAATCCTTTTGACGCATCTTAGCGGTTTGTTTGTAATCATCACTCTCTATATAAGTAACGATGTTTGGAGATATCTTATTGAGCCCATTTCTCACCTGATCTACATAACTTGCATTTTCACACTCGACTGCATAAGTTGCAGGAACATAATCAACAATATGCTCATTTAGATCTTCATATAAATTAATTGAAACATTAGTTGTACGATATTTATTTATAATAGAGTTCGCAAAGTCATTATTTAAGTAGACTTTAAATTCGTTGTTACCTGTGAAGTCATCTTGATCTTCATTTGATTTGATAACACCATAGATTTTAATAGATACTCTTTTCTTCTGATACACAGGATGTCGTTCAATTACATCATAAGATTTTTTCTGTAATCCATTTTGATCACCATATCGTATAGTGCCATTATATTCAGTAGAACATACAGGTACACCTATATCTATTTTCATGGTTACAGGAAAATCTGAATCAGTCAATTCTAACGTTTTCATAAGACCTTCGCTTATATAATTTTTGTTTTTATTACCAAACTGACCCTTTATATAACTTGATACAAAAACGTTGTCATCAGTAGAATATTCTCTTCCCTTGACTGACATATATGCAATTACATTATCATCCTCATCATTTCTTGTATCATAATTACGAGCTGGGAACTGATAATAGCTTGTTATGCTTTTAACTCCTTTGATAGATTGAATAGATTGGATTTCTTGAGGAGTCATAGAATATCCTTGATCATATTCCATAAATCTATAACCAGAAGGTAATTCATTTCTTGTAATATATTCTTTTCCTGTATAGATAATTTTACTAGTTAAGTTATCCATCATAGATGCTGTATTCTTGTTTGTCATATATAACTCTATACCAGAATATAAAGTCATATTGATAATAACTAAGCATAGTAAAGCATATAAGAGAATGCTGAACTTTTCTTTCTTACTTTTTACATGTGCAATTCTTTTAGGGGTAAACTCCTGTGTCATTGAGAGAGGTTCGCCATTACTTTCATTATCTTTGATACGAGTAAATTGAAGATTCTCAATTAAATACTTAATATCCAAATATTCATCAAATTCTTCATCATGAATAGTAAGAATAATAACACGATCATGACTATATTCTTTTAATAACTTCATGATTGAATGCTTATCTTCATAATCTACAGAAGATAAAGGTTCATCTAATATAATACAAGGACTATTAGAATAAACACTTAAGGCTATCATTATTCTTTTCTTTTCTCCTAAGGAACAAGAATCATATTTCTGTGATAAATTCGCTTTAATGCTTAAACTGTTGAATAGTTCATCGATTGTATTTTGATCATGTTCTCTATTATATATAGATTCTATTAATTCAAATTGTTGAATAATGGTAAGATCTCTTTTTAATAATGCATCCTGGTTTCCGTAGAATATAGAAGTGGCATCATTTACCATAGAGTCTACATGAATCTGTTTAGAAATAATTTTTAAGAAAGTGGTTTTTCCACAGCCACTTTCGCCTGCAATACCTATAATACCAATAGAAGGAGCCTTGAAATCGGCTCCTTCAAAAAGAACTTTATTAGTTTTGTAAGTAAAATTTAGTAGTTCAATCATTTAGTTCTCACCGTCCAGTTACCTGATCTTTTTTCGCCTCCAACTGTTGCAGTTGCATATGCACTACAATAATAAGTATCAACTTTTGTGACATAAGTATTAAATTTTTTTCCTAAGGGGTATTTATATCTCCATTCAACATCTCCTCCAGATACTTTTTTTGTTGAAGAATTATAAGTGACATTAAGTGTGGATATTGCCCATGTAAAAGAATCGTTTCTAATTATATAGCCCCCAGATTTAGTGGCTGCAAAAACAGTAGAAGGAAAAACTAGAGCAGCAAAAGTGAATAAAATGAGTAGTTTCTTTTTCATATAAAATATTCCTTTCTAAAGTAAAGATTAAAATTGTGCAAAAATTATGTGATTTGATATGACAGCGCTTACACTATTTATACTATACATAAAAATATGCTTGCTGTAAATACTATGATATTATTTTGTATAAATATCTAAAATGAAAAGTTAAATTCCACTTTAGGCGGATCGAAGTTGCGTTTAGTCTTTCGCAACTTTCTGTTTGATTTTCTGCAAGTATATAGTTATTGTGATGTCTGTTTCTTTATTCTATGAAAGGCTAATTATTATGACAAAATTAAATAAGAATCTGTATCTAACAGGCGTTTTGTGATTGTATGTGTCATAAATCAACATATATAATATATATGAAGAGGTATTGCAATTGAATAAGAAGGAGGAATGGCTATGAAAAAATTTATTCAATTGTTGGTGGTACTCTGTATTTTTGTATTAACAGGATGTAAAACAAACAAAGAACGTTATTTATCTATTACAACGAGTGGATATGATAAGAAAGGAAATGTAGTAGTGAATATCTCTGAATATTCATTATCTGCTAAGAAAGTGACTAAAAAGTATACTTCTTCTAATCCACTTGGTGTTTATTCTAAGTCTAATAATGCTGTATATTATGCTGAAGAAGATAATAGTGGTGATCATCTGTATGATTATGATCTTGATACAAAGAAATCTAAAAAGTTGTCTGGCGGTTTAACCGCAATGAATCAGATTATTCCTATAGATAATAATATCTATGTATTAGGCGTAGAAAAAGGTCAAAGATCACTCAAGCCCTATCGTTATAATATAGAAACAAAGAAGTTCAGTAAGATTAAGGCAGAAGAGGATTTAGATTTTGATCATATGGTCTATGATGTTTTCAATCATGATTTATATCTATGTGCAAGTAATCAAAAAGAAGAAGATCAGGCATTAGAAGATGCAAATGCGGGTAAGGGAAGTAAGTATATTGCACCTAATACGCATATTTATCGTTTGAAGAATAATCAACTTAAACGTATCTATTCTACAAATCGCAAGTTAGTCTATAGAATGCTTCCAATGGAAAGTGGAAATCTTACATTTACTGAAAGTGACACCATTCCGGCTTGGAATCCTCAATATCATACATATACATTAGATACAAAAACAAATAAGAAGAAAGCAGGTATTAATATTGATGAAATCATGGATGTGACACAGTATGCTTGTTTTAGTTCTTCTCATCAGATTATTCTTCTTGGACGCAATGATAAACATCAAGGTATATATACATATGATATTGATTCAGGTAAAACTGAGTTGTTATATGAATCTAAAAATGAATTGATTAATAGTTTTGAATTATTAGAATAAATAAAAAGGGGCGGTTTTGAACCGGGGAAATAACTCATTATAGTTTCATAAACAGTAAAGGGTGGGCTGAGCTGGTCATGAGTTTGAGGTAGACAAGGTAACTATAGATACAAGAAGCGTATATGAAAGATGCAACGTAAAGCTCATAAACTGCCACTGTGAGGGCTGTCCATTCAGATCAAGATGTACTAAATCAAAGGTTGGAAGAAGCATAAACTACTGTAAGGAACTTGATGAATTTCATAAGGAAGTAAGAAAAAATGTCACAAGTGAAGAAGGAAAGAAGCTCATGTTCAAGAGAGATAATGAAGCAGAAGGAACTTTTGGGGATCTTAAGGAGAATATGGGTTATGACAGACTCTATAGAAGAGGACATGACAATGTTCAGATGGAGATCTACCTTGTCGCAATGGGGCATAATATCAGGAAATACCAGAAACTGAAGAAGAGAATCAAGGAAACAGAAGAAAAACAGATGAAACAGGTCGAGGAGATGCTCAGATTATTTATCTGCTGATAAAATTTTTTTTAAGATATGGGCAGGGTCTTGTGAAGTATGTCTGAAATATGAAAAAGTTATTCACTGTTGCATGGTGAATAACTTTTTAGGCAGGATACAAGAAAAAAGAGCTGTAACGCTCAAAGTAGTAAATGCTATCTATTCGTTACAGCCCCTTTAAAATTATCAGTTATATATCCAAAATGAGTACAAAAATTAATTCAATAATAGCAACGATGATATATGTAATGGTCCAACGTTTCTTCGTTTTTTGGGATGACTGTGGTCTCATTTGGTTAGGTATTATAAACAAAAGAGTACAAACAACAATATATAACCCACCACCAATACCATTTAGATATTTTGAACAATACAACAATAATAATATAAAACAGAATGTAGTTGCGTAAGGCAGATTCTTTATAAATTTATCTTTCATGATATTTACCTTTTTCTATGATCATTGATTATAAAAAAATGATTAGTTCAAAAATTACAGCTATAATAGTAAAAAAACTATCTAATCTTAGTATTTACTAATTTTTCGTTCATTAGTATTTACTTGCCCCTGTGATATCTCTTTTTATTTTATATACAGCTCTATGACCGGCTCTTGTTCTATAATATTTAGTAACTTTAATTGAGAGTTTTATACCGTGTTTGGTGCTTGGAGAAGTAAAATGATTAATGAGATCTGCAGTAGCTCCAACAATACCTGCAGCCTCTCCGATGGCTGCTGCTCCTGAATAAGTAAGAATGGCGGCAGTGACATTAGCTATGGTCGCAACGTTTCCGGCTACCTTCTTAATAGAAGCATAAGATATATATTTAGTTTCTTTACTGGAAACAGATCTGGCAACAGATGAATTACTTGATAAATCAATACTGTTACCAGTTATTGATGATGTTAAGATCTGTGTCTTTTTATCATAAGACAATGTCTGTACTTCTTTGGTATCATTGTTGATGATATTTACATTTCTATAGTTATCATCTTCAACGATCTGAATGGTCTCATTCGAACCATCAATATGGATTGTAGACACACTATTGTCATATGCGTAAGTGATAGGGGAACTAGCACCTATGATACAGATTGTGCATAATAAAGAAATAAAATATGTTTTAATACTTTTCATAATAACCCTTCTTTTATAATTAGTTGCAACTAACTTCATTATATGCTCTATTTGAAATATGTCAATAAACTCTTATATCGTTATTGATCGTTATTGATAATTCTAAATTCAAAAAGTGAAAAGTTAAATTCCACTGTAAGCGGGTCGAAGTTGCGTTTAGTCTTTCATAACTTTTTAGTTGAATTTTTTTGTAGGTATATCATCTGTATACTTATGATCTTGATACAAAGAAATCTAAAAAGTTATCTGGTGGTTTAACCGCAATGAATCAGATTATTCCTATAGAGAATAATATCTATGTATTAGGTGTAGAAAAAGGTCAAAGATTACTCAAGCCTTATCGTTATAATATAGAAACTAACAAGTTCAGTAAGATTAAGGCAGAAGAGGATTTGGATTTTGATCATATGGTCTATGATGTTTTCAATCATGATTTATATCTATGTGCAAGTAATCAAAAAGAAGAAGATCAGGCATTAGAAGATGCAAATGCGGGTAAGGGAAGTAAGTATATTGCACCTAATACGCATATTTATCGTTTGAAGAATAATCAACTTAAACGTATCTATTCTACAAATCGCAAGTTAGTCTATAGAATGCTTCCAATGGAAAGTGGAAATCTTACATTTACTGAAAGTGACACCATTCCGGCTTGGAATCCTCAATATCATACATATACATTAGATACAAAAACAAATAAGAAGAAAGCAGGTATTAATATTGATGAAATCATGGATGTGACACAGTATGCTTGTTTTAGTTCTTCTCATCAGATTATTCTTCTTGGACGCAATGATAAACATCAAGGTATATATACATATGATATTGATTCAGGTAAAACTGAATTATTGTATGAATCTAAAAATGAATTGATTAATAGTTTTGAATTATTAGAGTAAATGAAAATACCCACAGCTCGTAACTGTGGGTATTTAGATAATAAAAAAATAGACCTTAGTCTATCTTCTAATCGTATGGAGCGGGTGATGGGAATCGAACCCACGTAGTCAGCTTGGAAGGCTGAAGTTCTACCATTGAACTACACCCGCAAATGAAAACGATCTTTCGATCGTATTTTGAGAAATGGTGACCGGTACGGGATTCGAACCCGTGAATGCATGCGTGAAAGGCATGTGAGTTAACCGTTTCTCCAAC
>UQGS01000006.1 GCA_900540685.1 uncultured Catenibacterium sp.
TAACAAAAAAAAGAATCGAGGCTATTGGACAGGAAATCTCTATAAGAAGATGGTTAAAGTTATTCAAGAACTATCTATGTAGACACTTCTTATTCCAAAGATTTGATTCACGAGAATAGACAAAGAAACTTGCGGCGAAACCATTGACCTGAGGTAACCAATCCACGCATAACAGAGTGGCCAACCGCCGATAAATCTGTATAGAAGTTTCTTGTCCTATGTCCTTGATTTTAAAAAAACAAAATAAAACGAAAATTAAAGAAATACCCAAAGAAATATGATATTTCCGCTTGACAATCGTCATTTCATAACAGAATAGTAGAAAGAGTTACTGTAAATATAAATGCCTGTTTCAAACGATCATATCTTTTTGCACCATAACTAAATGCAGATACTGGCTGGAATCCCTGTCCAATACCTACTCCCACTGAGAAGATCAGATTAGATATACGACTCACAACACTCATGGCCGCAATCGCTTCATCACCATAGATTCCTGCCGCAAAATTTAAAGTCATAACACTGATACTATTTAATCCCTGACGACAGAGTGATGGGAATCCTACCGCAACAATACTTCCAATAACATGTTTCTCTAAACTGACATACTGCCATTTGAAACAACTTTGTGTCTTTCCTTTATGATACATAGAATAAAGAATAAAAGCACTGATATATTGAGACAGGGCAGTAGAAAGTCCAGCACCAGTGACACCCATATGGAATATTCTCATAAACAGATAATCACCAAAGATATTAATAATAGAACCTGATGTAAGTCCAATCATCGCAAGTGAAGCCTGTCCTTCATATCTTAGTATATTATTCATCACACATGATGAAGTCATAGCAGGTGCTGCAATAAGAATAAAGAAAGCATAGGCTCTTGCATAAGGTAATATAGTAGAAGTTGAACCCATTAAATACATGAGTGGATTCAAGAATATAAGACCTAGTATCGCAATCAACGTACCAAAAAAGAGTGAGCCAAAAAAGCTAGTAGAGGCAAATATACGTGCTTCTTCTACTCTTTTAGCGCCTAGTCTTCTTGATATATTTGCGCCTGCGCCGTGTCCAAACATAAAGCCAAAAGCCTGCAATATAGCCATTAATCCAAAGACAATACCGACTGCACCAGTCGCACTTGTTCCTACTGTAGAAACAAAGTAGGTATCAGCCATGTTATAGATATTAGTCACCAACATTGAGATAGTTGTTGGTAATGCTAGAGTAAGTATCAGAGAAGGGATTGGCTGTTTAGTCATTCTCTCATACTGTGATTCATATTGTGTCATAAAACTCTCCCCTTTTGGTTATTTATTATAAAACTACTTCTTACTTAAAACAATCAAGGTTCACATAATGAAAAAATTGTGATAATGTAAGAGATGCGAGGTATGAGAAAATGTATAAAAAAATATTAACACTAGTATTATGTGCTTTCTTTGTATTAACTGGATGTTCTTCTAAGACAGCTGTTAAATCACAGGCGAGTACATATGCAGTCCTTACTAAAAAGAAAAAGAATGAGCTTCTTAAGATGAAGAAGCATTATGATCTTATTGTAGTGAGAAGTAAAGGTTTAACTACAGAAGATATGAAGGTTTTAAGAAAGAAGTCTAAACAGATTTATTTCTATATGAGTTTAAAGAAACCTCATCATAAAGCTGAAGAGTTAAAGGCTGATGGTATCTTTATTAGTAAGATTGATGATGCCAATGCATTAGATGCTCTTATTAAAGAAGCAAATCAGAATAAGTTAAAGGTTATTGTGAATAATGCCTATGATTATAGAGAAACTGTTTATAAGAATGCTAAGATGGTGGCAGGTGTAAACCAGACTAGTATGATGACTAAGAAACAGGGTAAGAAATATGTGAAGCAGGATACTGAAGTATCAACACGCCTAAAGAAATATTTAAGTACTTGTCAAGAAAAAGGTATTGCGACTTATTTAGTAGAATATACTACAAATACTGACTGGAGAGCTGCAATCAGTGCTTATTGTAAGAAGCATCATATTACTTACTACAATCCAACTATTAAGTAAGACACATGGAAACATGTGTTTTTTATGTACAAAAAAGACCTCCGAAGAGGTCCATTAATAGAAAACCCGAGCAAACATCATTTCCACAATGCCGCTACCGTAAAAGAATATCTTTTTCCACCTGTTAAGATGATACACTGTCTAAAACCAACTGTCAATGACTAACCCAAGAAATTTGAAAGTTCCTTGGACTAATTTATTAGTCTTATAATAATTAGAATTTCTATCAATTCTTCTCATCAATTTCTTCAATTCCCCACTTTCGTATAATGCAACTCCTTCGCTTCTTACTATTTTCTTATGCATATACAACAACGTAATGATCTGCTGAATTCTCGCATTACTCATTTTATTTTTTCGAAAGTTAGAATTCATATGTGGAATACATATCAATTCCTTTATAATCTCTTTATTTGTATGATGTTCTGCAGTATGAGGTCTTAAATCATTCAATATACAATTACTATGAGCCGCCCCATTTCTAATTTTTTTACAAGTTAATAGCCTATAATAATCATCTATCATTTCTTTGTCAGAGTATTGCTTAGCACAATAGTGATAAAATCCAACTAATTCTCCAAACGATATAATTTCAATAAATGCCCAAACAGGATAATTACCTTCATACTTTTCAATAATATCTCTGCAGTAAATACTTCTTTTATTTCTATTAATTTCAGATAAAAAATTTTTCTTATGCCTATCGTCCAATGAATCAATATAATCTTTGACAACTTGATAACCATCCTCATCATACTCATCTATTTTCCTTAATAATTGTAGCTTCGTATGATGTTCAATATCCAAAGCCATTTCTACTATTTTATAACGAAGACGCATATCAATGATCGACATGTCAACTAGATACGCAAATTCTAAATTAATATACTTTCCCTCATTTTTTCCACCTGGATGTTTATCATAATTTTTTCTAAAAGAAGTCAGCTTATAATAATTATTGTTGTATTTGAGATATTGTTTGGCTGATTCCTCATCCATGATATTGAAAAGTATTCCCTTGTCTTTCAAATATTGAATCTGTTCATCTAGAGATAATCTTGGTTTACTATTTTCCATCTTCAATCTCCTTTAAACGTATTAAAAAAACTATAAGAATTACTCTTATAGTCTTCTACTAATTTATACTATTTGAAACTTCTTTTTTCTTATTATCAAAGACATTGTTTACAGCCAAATCTTCTTGCACATCCATTACATATAGGTTTTGATGCACATTCTAAACAATGTTCACTGAATTCTCTTTTATACAACTGATCTTCTCTTAATTCATTATCAAAGAAATCATAAAGATGATATACAGGTTTCTTTCCTTGATAATTCATTCTAGAACGATAGGCTATTCTTGTCTGAGCTACTTTACCTTTTACTCGATAATGGATACCATCCTTCACAAAATGAGATCCTGTTTCTATAAAAGTGAATGTCGTATTCTTATTCACACATTGATTATGTAGCGATTTAATCCAATCGAAGTCACATGCTCTTGTACCACCATAATTCTCTCCACCGCATGTCACTTCTTCTATACGTCCATCTAGATATCTCTCTAGATCTATAGGACCTATAAGAGGGGCTAACATCACACCTCTATGTTTAGCAGGAATATCTAAAAGAAGTGGTATTCGTTCATCTGCACGCTTTTGATTCTCACATGTGACATTGAGTATCACATTCTCATACCCTTCACCCCAATTATCTGGTAAGCATTCTTTGAGTCTTTCTGCTCTTTTAGTCAGTATAAAAAAAATGACATCCTGTCTTCTTCTGATCATGGACCAGACATCATCTCTCCATATATCTGCTTCTTCTAGACAGAAATCACTTGTCATACAGACTCTTATCTTTTCTCCACTTTGTATCTTATAGGTACCATCTCTATTTTTAGAAAGTGGATACGCAAAATCATTGGTCTTATATATATGTGAGCCATCCTGATTTCTCATCTTATCTAAAACATACATATAACAGTTCTTACACCCTTCTGAATACTTTACACAGCCATGCCAGGGATTCCAAATATCGTGCATTTTAACTCCTTATCAAACTAAAGTGCTTTATTTCAAACCATTTAATAATACGTCCTACACAAAGTGCAGAGATTATTGTTCCTACACCTATACCATAGAATGGTGAACGTGTTACTAAACAAAGAATAATTGTAGATGCAATCATTGTAATATCAAAGCAGTTCTTACACAAGGAATACGGCTTATTATATCTTGTAGAAATACTTAAGACCACACCATCCACTGGCGCCAATATAAAATGAGACTGTATCATTGTATATACACCAAAAGCTGTACATAAGTTTCCTGCAAGCAATATCACAAAACGTAATCCTAAAGATTCTGGAGAAGCAGGAATAATCATCTGATATAAATCTATTATATATCCCATAATAAATGAGAAAGGTATTTCTAAAAGAATATCTAATTTTATCTTTCTTTCTATCAATAGCTGTACCACAATTAAAACCATATAAAGAATAATATTTGCAATACCAAATGAAATAGGTGTCGTTTCTTTTACTGCATAAGGAAGTGTAGTAAAAGCAGCTACTCCTAATAATGAACGTGTATTCAAAGTAATCCCTAATACAAGTACATTTAGTCCAATTAAGTAATTAATCAATCGTTTCATCTTTATCACCCCAATAGAAGTATAAAGAGTTTTCTTATACCTTTCCAATATCGTTTATATATTATATAATAACTTATAGTTATTAGAGGTGAGAACATGAATATTAAACAGATAGAATATTTTATTGATTTATCAACATCCTTAAGCTTTACCAAAACAGCCCAGCATTTCTACATTTCTCAGACTGCAATTACTAAGCAGATTCATAATCTAGAAGATGAATTAGGTATACCATTATTTATCAGAAACAAAAAGAAAGTAGAAATCACACCAGAAGGAACACTTTTTTTATCCCATGCACAAAGTATTATGAAAGAAATAAATACTGCCAAACAGGTCGTAGACGCTTATAAGCGTGGAGAATCAGGTATTGTACGTATTGGTCTTCTAAAAAACTGTGATGATCAGCTGACTGTTAGTCTATTAGAAACAATCAAGAAAACGTATCCTTCTATTGTATTAGAATATCGTGCTTATAGGCGTATAAATCTTATACAGCTGTTTAATGAAAGAGAGCTTGATCTTATTATTATGATGGAAAATCACTTTCTCCAAGAGCCTTCCCTCTTATTAAAGACGTACCCTCTTATGAAGTATTATCATAAAGACACTTCTCTCACATCACTTCCTCTTCTTTATGATACTTCAGTAAAATATGAGAATATAGATACAGAAATCGAACAATTACTACTTAAAGCCTGTATGAAGGAAGGATATGTCATATTACAGAAGTTCGTGGACCAAAGTCCTTACTGTAAGTATTTATCATCTTTTCCTACAGATAGGACTTCTTCTTTATATCTCTACTATCATGAAGATGCTCATCAAATCATTCATAATATACTAGACGTACTCAAAAAGCATGCCTTCTAGGCATGCTCGTTTTATTCTAGTTCAAATGCTCCAGTATATAACTGATAGTATTGACCCTTCTGTTTAATTAAGTCATCATGAGAACCACGTTCAATAATATGACCATGATCTAATACCATGATTACATCAGAGTTCTGTACAGTAGAAAGTCTATGTGCGATAACAAATACAGTACGACCCTTCATTAAAGCATCCATACCCTTTTGTACAATAGCTTCTGTACGTGTATCGATAGATGATGTTGCTTCATCCATGATCATAACAGGTGGATCTGCTACTGCAGCTCTCGCAATCGCAATAAGCTGTCTCTGACCCTGTGATAAACTTGCCCCATTACCAGTCAACATTGTGTTATAACCATCTGGTAAACGTGTAATGAAATCATCTGCACCAGCAAGCTTAGCTGCTTCAATACATTGTTCATCAGTCGCTTCGAGATAACCATAACGGATATTATCCATTACAGTACCAGTAAAGAGGTTTGTTTCCTGTAAGATGATACCAAGTGATCTTCTTAAATCAGGTTTCTTAATCTTATTGATGTTGATACCATCATATCTGATCTTACCATCTTCAATATCATAGAATCTATTAATCAGGTTAGTAATAGTTGTCTTACCAGCACCAGTTGCCCCTACAAAGGCTACTTTCTGACCAGGTTTAGCATATAATGTGATGTTATGTAGAATCATCTTATTTGGGTTATAAGCGAAATCTACATCATGCATTTCTACATCGCCTTCAAGTCTTGTATAAGTCACAGTACCATCTTCATGTGGATGTTTCCATGCCCACATTTCTGTACGTTCTGTTGTTTCTACAAGTTCACCATTTTCTTCCTTGGCATTGACTAAAGTGACATAACCTTCATCAAATTCAGGTTCTTCATCTAATAATCCAAAGATACGACTCGCCCCAGCAAGACCCATAACAACTGAGTTGATCTGCTGAGAAATCTGACCAATCTGTCCACAGAACTGCTTAGTCATATTTAAGAATGGAACAACAATAGAAATACTTAAAGCCATACCTGAGACTGAAATATTAGGCACCTTTAAATAAAGAAGAGTACCACCAACAATCGCAATTAATACATAAAGAATATTACCTACGTTATTCAAAATAGGCATTAAGATATTCGCAAATGTATTGGCTTTTCTAGATGCTTCAAACCATTCATTGTTTACTTTATCAAATCCAGCAATCGCTTCTTCCTCATGGTTGAATACTTTGATGACCTTCTGTCCGTTCATCATTTCTTCAATATAACCTTCAGTTTCACCAAGTGTCTGCTGCTGTTTAATAAAGAATCTTGAACTCTTAGAACCAAAGTTCTTAGTAATTAAAACCATGATCATACAGCCAATAAAGATAACTCCTGCAAGCCATAAACTGAAATAAAGCATGATACTTACTACTGTAATTAAAACAATAGAAGTCTGCATTAAAGCTGGTAATGACTGAGAAATAAGCTGTCTTAATGTATCTGTATCATTTGTATAAATAGACATGATATCACCATGTGCATTTGTATCAAAATAACGGATAGGAAGACTTTCCATTTTCGCAAACATCTTTTCTCTGAATTTCATTAATGAACCCTGAGTCACTACAGCCATTAAACGGTTGTATGTAAATGATGCGATTAATGAAAAAATATAAAGAACGACTAATACAACAACAATTGAGAATATTTCAGGTTTTGCATGTACCCAGTCTTTAGTACGCCAATACTTTTCAATAACAGAAATAATATTCTGCATGAAAATAGATGGTATAGAGCTGACAACTGCATTAAAGAGAATTAAGAATATGATAATAGGTAGAAGAACAGGATAGAATTCAAAAAGTGTTTTAATCAAACGTATGAATGTGTTCTTCTTATTACCACGATTATTGTTCATCCTGTTCACCTCCTCTATTTTGTGAATAATATACTTCCTGATAAATTGGATTAGATGCGAGAAGTTCATCATGAGTACCGATAGCTTCAATAGAACCATTATCCATGATAATGATCTGATCAGCATCCTGTACACTTGATACTCTCTGCGCAATGATGATCTTAGTTGTTTCAGGAATAAACTTCTTGAAACCACCTCTAATAATTGCATCTGTTTTTGTATCTACAGCACTTGTAGAGTCATCAAGAATTAAGATTTTAGGTTTCTTAAGTAATGCACGTGCAATACATAATCTCTGTTTCTGTCCACCAGAAACGTTTGTACCACCCTGTTCAATATGTGTATCATATTTATCTGGGAACTGTTCGATGAATTCATCAGCACATGCAAGATGACATGCTTCTTCTATTTCTTCATCTGTGGCTTCTTTATTACCCCAGCGTAAGTTTTCTTTAATAGAACCAGAGAATAAGACATTCTTCTGTAACACAACAGAAACAGCATCTCTTAAAGTCACTAAGTCATAGTCTCTTACATCTACACCTGCTACTTTTACTTCACCTTCTGTTACATCATAAAGACGTGAAATAAGATTCACAAGTGATGTTTTAGAAGAACCAGTACCACCTAAAATACCAATAGTCTGTCCTGATTTAATATGTAGATTAATATTTGCAAGAGCATAACGATCAGCACGTTTAGAGTATTTAAATGAGACGTTATTAAAATCAATAGAACCATCACTAACTTCATAGATAGGATTTTCTGGATTGGAGATCGTATGTTTTTCTTCTAATACAGCGACAATACGTTCACATGATTCCATAGAGATAGTCACCATAACAAAGATCATAGATAACATCATTAAGCTCATAAGAATCTGGAAGCTATAAGTAAGTAATGAAGATAACTGACCTACCTGGATAATAGTACCACCGAAATTAACAACTAAGAATGAACCAAATGTCATAACGAAAATCATTACAACATAAATACAGAACTGCATCATTGGGTTGTTTAATGCAAGAATCTTTTCAGCTCTTGTGAAGTCATTACAAACATCTTCTGCAGCTGTATTGAATTTCTTCATTTCAAAATCTTCACGAACGAATGATTTTACAACTCTGATACCATTGATATTTTCCTGTACTGAGTTGTTTAAGTTATCATATTTTCTAAATACCTTTCTAAATAAAGGCATTGTCTTCTTGATTACAAGACCTAAACCAATACCAAGTACTGGAATAGTAAATAAGAAGATTAAAGCAAGACGACCACCCATGACAAATCCCATAATTAATGAGAAGATCAACATAAGTGGTGCACGTACAACTGTACGAATAATCATCATATAAGCCATCTGAACGTTAGTGACATCAGTTGTCATACGAGTCACAAGTGATGAAGCACTGAAACGGTCAATGTTTTCAAATGAGAAGTTCTGAACTGCAACAAACAAGTCTTTACGTAAGTTCTTACCAAAACCTGCTGAAGCATTAGCTGCAGTAATACCTGCAAGAGCCCCAAATAGGAGTGAGAAACAAGCCATAATTACAAGTATCACACCATATTTCACAATTACAGAGAGATCGCAGCCGTTCTGCATTTTATTCACTAGAGTTGCGACCATTAATGGTAGAAAACATTCTGTCAATGATTCAAAGGCAACTAAGATAGGTGTCAACATAGAATCTCTCTTGTATTCACGAATACTTTTCTTAAGCACACGAATTATATTCATTCTTTTTCCCCTTTCATTCATTTTCTAAATTAGAATAAACTTTACTAAGAAGTTCAGTTAAAGTATCGATTTCTTCCTGTGTTAATCCCTGCAACATTAATCGATGGGATTCAGCCATATTCTTTTTTGCCTTAGCACAATGACCTTCACCACATGCTGTTAAGCAGGCAATCTTAATACGCTTATCCTTAGGATCATCACAACATTCAATAAGATGTTTTTCCTGAAGTCTTCCTAAAAGTCCCGCAGTTGTTGATTGAGCAACATGTAAATCCTTCTCAATCTCCTTGAAGGTCATTCTGTGATCAGGTGTTTCCTGTAATTTCAATAAAACATGGGACTGCATTAAAGTTAAACCTTCTTTTCTTAAAGAATTGTTGGCACGTTTCTTTAAACGGTCATTAATATGTTTAATATAACCTATTGTTTCATTTTCTTTCACGAGTCTTACCTCCTTCTGCGCATTAGAATGATAGTACACTTTTAATTTATTGTCAATAGTATGCTATTAAATATCAAATTATGAAAAAAGAAGGACTTAGTCCTTCTTCTCAGCCTTAGATTCACAATAATAACATCTATAGATACGCTTCTCTCTGTTTGCAAGATAGAAGATCTGATCTAAATCTCTTTCTACAGATGTAATACATCTTGGGTTCTTACATTTAGCCACATTGATGATCTTTTCAGGAAGCTGTAACTTCTTCTTTTCTACTCTTTCACCATTCTTGATAATAGAAACAGTGATGTTAGGATCAATATAACCCAATACATCTAAATCAACATCAAAATCATTATCAATCTTGATGATATCTTTCTTACCCATCTTATTAGAACGGCAATTCATAATGATTGCCACCTGACAATCTAATTTACCTAGATCAAGGGCATCATATACTTCTTTTGCTTTACCTGCTGCAATATGGTCAATCACAATACCATTTTTAATACTGTCTATTCTCATAATCTTTCCACCTCATTCTGTAATCCTAATAAGCTTAAGATCAATGCCATACGGATAAAACGTCCATTATTAGCCTGTCTGAAATAAGCAGCTCTTGGATCTGCATCGACTTCAGTCTTAATTTCATTAACACGTGGAAGTGGATGCATGACAATCATATCTTTCTTTGCAGCCTGTAATTTTTCTTCATCTAAGATATAAGTATCTCTTAAACGGATATAATCCTGTTCATTGAAGAAACGTTCCTGCTGTACTCTTGTCATATAAAGAATATCTAATTCTGGCATAACTTCTTCCATACTGCGTACTTCTTTATATTCAACACCCATTGGATCAAGAATGTCTTCTTTTAAGTATTCAGGAAGCTTTAATTCATCTGGAGAGATGAATACAAACTTAGTACCTTCATAACGTGACATCGCTTTTAATAATGAATGAACTGTACGTCCAAACTTCAAGTCACCACAAAAACCTACTGTAAGGTTCTTTAAAGTGCCTTTTTCTCTTTGAATAGTTAATAAGTCAGTTAATGTCTGAGTAGGATGATTATGTCCTCCATCGCCTGCATTAATTAAAGGTACAGTGCATGCTGATGAAGCCACAACTGGAGCACCTTCCTTTGGATGACGCATTGCGATAATATCACAATAACCACTTGTTACATGAATTGTATCTGATACTGTTTCTCCTTTAGAAGCACTAGATACATTTGCGGTTGGGAATCCTAATACATTTCCTCCAAGTGATAACATAGCACTTTCAAAA
This sequence comes from uncultured Catenibacterium sp., assembly GCA_900540685.1. Classification (GTDB taxonomy): domain Bacteria; phylum Bacillota_I; class Bacilli_A; order Erysipelotrichales; family Coprobacillaceae; genus Catenibacterium. Next base: position 10,959 of record UQGS01000006.1, read on the forward strand.
GAAAGTCTTGTACGTGTACTAGGTTCGAAGAATAGTGTTGCAAGAATCTTGTGGGCACATACGTCCTGATAACGTGTACGATCTTTGATGATATCGTTTGCGAGTGCGATTAAATCATCAATTTCTTCAACAGATAAGTCCATTGGATCAATAATGAATTTTTTCATGGTGAGCTCCTTCTTTATAAACTTGTTTTAATTCCTATCTATTATATCACAGCACTTATATTTAAACAGTTTTTTCTAATAAAAACGTTTAATTGATATATCAGCTATATTATTATGATATATGTAAGGAGAATGGAAATGACTGAGAAAGAGAAAATGTTGAAAGAGATGCTGTATGATGCCAACAATGATGAAGATCTACTTAAAGAAAGAGCAATCGCAAAAGATCTCTGTTTTAAATATAATCAGCTGATGCCTTCTGATGTAGAGAATCAAAAACAGGTATTAAAGGAATTACTAGGAGAAATAAATGATTCAGCCATCTTTGTAGCACCTTTCTGGTGTGATTATGGTTTCAATATAAAAGTAGGAAAGAACTTCTTTGCGAATCACAATACAGTGATACTAGATGGTGCAAAGGTGACTTGTGGAGATAATGTCTTTATAGCACCTAATTGTGGATTCTATACTGCAGGACATCCAATAGATGCAAAACGTAGAAATCAGGGATTAGAGTATGCTTATCCTATTACAGTAGGAAATAATGTATGGATAGGTGCAGGTGTGCATGTAATGCCTGGAGTGACTATTGGAGATAATGTGGTGATTGGTGGAGGTAGTGTTATAGTAAAGGATATTCCTAGCAATAGTGTTGCGGTAGGTAATCCCTGTCATGTGATTAGAGAGATTACTGAAGAGGATGAACAAACAAACTGGAATCATAATTAAAAGGATGTCAACCGACATCCTTTTATAATACATATTCACCTGAGTGCCAACCTGAGGGACATTCCGAGGGACATTCCTCTAATCATTATGGGGCATAAAACCAGATAAGCTTTCTGCAAGAGTAGAAATAGGCATTGTCTGTACAATTACATGACCTGGTCCCTTTACGACTGTATTAAAGAATCCTTCTCCTCCTAGGAACTTATTCTTTATACCTTTCACAGAAACAATATCAATATGACAAGATGAACTCATTGCGACAAGATTACCTGTATTCACAACCATCTCTTCACCAGGTTCAAGGTCATATTCTATGGCTGTACCATCTATTTCAATAAATAGTAAACCAGAACCATAATATCTATTCATAATGAACCCTTCTCCACCAAAGAAACCAATAGTTCCCTTTTTAGAGAATGAGATTTCTCTTTTTACTGTTTCTTCACTTGCGAGATAAGAAGACTTCTGAACAATAATCTCTCCCTGGCTTACATTATATACAAGTATATCACCAGGAAAAGAAGAACCTAAGGCAATCATACTAGGCTTTGTGGCTGTGTATCTATTCAAGAAAAGTGTTTCTCCTGAAAAAGCACGGCCAAATAGAGATTTCATACCACCTGATACAGTATCCATAGTCAAAGCTGGTTTCATCCATACCATTGCCCCACTATCTGTCAAAATAGATTCACCTTCACCTAAATGAAGTATGGCGACAGGAAGTGGTTTTCCTTTAATTTCATACTGCATAAAATCATCTCCTACTGATCTAATTTTAATTCATGAATAACATCTGCTAAACCATCATCATCTGGATTCTTGAAGAAACATGTTCCAATAGCTTTTAATTTATCAGGCGCATTTTCTGCCACTACACCAATTTCACATGCATCAATCATCTGGAAATCATTCATAGAATCTCCAAAACCGATTGTATCCTTCATATCTCCATGATAATAATCTACAACACGTTTTACACCATCTGCTTTTGTACAGTTCTTTAAGATAATTTCACCGTTAATAAAATCATCTGCATACTTAGAGAATGTGACAATATTAAACATCGGTGCAATATACTTAACACAATCATAAAAAGCGATAGGATCAGGTGCAATAAAACCAATTTTAGTCACACCTGTATTTTCTAAATCAAACTTAGAAACAGGAATACGGTTTTCTTCCTGACGCTTTAATTCAAAGAATCTCTGTAATTCTACGTTTTCTCCAAATTCTTTAGTATGTCTCTTATCAAAGAATTCATTAACACCTGGTGTCTGGTAAATTGCATGTTCTGTTTCTAGACAGAATAAAATGCCATGATTCACAAAGAGTGTCATCATTTCTGAAAGAGTATATTTGTCCATGAAGTTCTTAAAGATATACTTACCATCTACCTGAACAAATCCTCCAGCACTTGCCACAATACCATCAACAGGTAATGCTTTTACATCACCTACAATAGAAGTAGGTGCTCTACCTGTACATAAGAATACTTTGTTTCCTGCATCCTTAGCTGCTTGAATCGCTTCTTTTGTTTTTTCTGTTACATGTCTTGATTTTCCTACTAATGTACCATCAATATCAAAAAATAAAAATTTACTCATATACTACTCCATAATCTCATCAATCAATATAGGCTTTTCTACCTTTTCTTTACTAAAATGGAATGCACTTAATAATTCTTCTTTTCTTTCCTGCGTCCATTTACCATTATCATGCACAGTCACTAATGGTTCTCCCTGTTCCACATAGTCACCAATCTTCTTATGTAGAATTAAACCAACACTATGATCTATTTCATCTGTGACTGTTTCTCTTCCACCACCTAGACGCATTGATACAAGTCCGAGAGTTAATGCCTCTAGATCTTCAATATAACCTGTTTCAGGTGCATAAACATCAAATATATGTTCAGCCACTGTAAACTTTTCAGGATAAAGAATATAATCACTATCTCCACCCTGTGCTTTTACCATTTCTTCTAAGGCATGTAATGCTTTCTTAGAAGAAATAGCTTCTTCTAGCATCTTTCTTGCTTCAGTCACTGATTCTGCCTTTTTAGCCATCATCAGCATTGTACTACCTGCAGTTAAACATAATTCTAATAAATCTTCAGGACCATTCCCATTAAGTGTTGCAATCGCTTCTTTTACTTCTAATGAATTACCAATCGCATAGCCTAAAGGCTGGGACATATTAGAAATAGTGGCTCTTGTATCCTTATGAAGATGCTGACCAATAGTAATCATTGTACGAGCAAGCTTCTTCGCATCCTCCAAGTTCTTCATAAAAGCACCATCACCATATTTGACATCAAGTAAAATCGCATCACTGCCTGCAGCTAACTTCTTACTCATAATAGAAGAAGCAATCAAAGGAATAGATTGAACAGTTCCTGTCACATCTCTTAATGCATACATCTTCTTATCTGCAGGATCTAGAGAGGCTGTCTGCCCAATAATAGCTAAATGAATATCATTCACCTGTTTAATAAAAACTTCTTCATTGACATAAATATTAAGTCCAGGAATAGACTCCATCTTATCTAGAGTCCCACCTGTATGTCCAAGTCCCCTGCCACTCATCTTAGCCACAGGTACACCACATGCAGCGACCATTGGACCTAATACTAAAGATGTCTTATCACCAACACCACCAGTAGAATGCTTATCTACTTTAATACCATGAATACCACTTAAATCAATCACATCACCACTATGCATCATTTCTAAAGTCAGCTGGGCTGTTTCGTGATCTGTTAATCCATTAAAGACAACAGCCATCAAGAAAGCACTCATCTGATAATCAGGAATATCACCTTTTGTATATCCCTGGATTAATTCATGAATTTCTTCACCAGTTAATACTACATTATCTTTCTTCTTTTCAATAAGATCTACCATTCTCATAAATGTCACCTACTCAAATTGAGTTCCAACCTCGAATATATTCTTACCATTCAAATAATCCTTTACAGACATACGTTTCTTACCAGATAGCTGTATCTCTGTAATCACGAATACACCATCTTCTACCTTAACACCAATTGCATCCTTAAAGATTTTAACGATAGTACCGTTCTTTTCATCCTTATGATGTTCCTTAGCATTAGGGCAGTTATGAATTTCACCCTTATAGATTTTTACAACCTGTCCATTATAAGTTGTAAATGTACCTGGATGAGGATATAAACCTCTTACATGATTAAAGATTTCTCTTGCTGTCTTATTCCAGTCAAGTCTTTCATCTTCTCTCTTAATAATAGGGGCATATACAACTTCATCAGGATTCTGTGGAATTCTATCATTTGTTTCATCAAAGATAGATGGTAATGTATCCTTTAATAGTTCTGCACCAATATCAGTTAAACGATCATATACAATTTCTAGATTATCCTCATCTGTAATTGGTGTGGATCTTTGAGAAATAATATCTCCAGCATCCATCTTTTCTGCCATATACATAATAGTCACACCTGTTTCAGTGCGTCCATCAATGATGGCACGATGTACTGGTGCACCACCACGATAAAGTGGTAATAAAGAAGCATGTACATTCACACATCCTAGACGTGGTGCTTCTAAGACAGCAGTTGGGACAATTTGTCCATACGCTGCAGTAATAATTAAATCAGGCTTTAAATCTAATACTGCCTGGTAATCATTTCTAATACGTTCTGGCTGTAATACAGGAATATCATGTTTTAATGCTTCCTGTTTCACATCACTCATAGTGAGTACTTTCTTTCTTCCTACATAACGATCTGGCTGAGTGACAACACCCACAACATCATATTTATTTTCTAGTAACATCTGCAGTACTTTTAATGAAAAAGATGCAGTTCCCATAAAAACTATTTTTTTACTCATAAAATTCCTCCTGTATTGTCTTTTTTATTATACCATACTCATTTATTAAGTGCTACCACACAGGAAAAACCAAAAAAACTATTGCAATCATCAAACATTTTTGGTATTATAGTTCAGCAAACTATAGAACGAGGTGAGATTATTATGGCAAACATGAAACAGCAGATTAAACGTTATAAAAACGATAATGAAAAAAGATTAGCAAACAACGCAGTAAAGAGCGCTTTAAAGACTTCAATCAAGAAGGTATTAAAGGCTGTAGAAGAAGGTAACAAGGAAGTTGCTACTAAAGAATTCAGCGATTGTACAAGACAGTTAGATGCATCTGTAACTAAGCATATCCATCACAAGAACTATGCTAGCAGACAGAAAGCAAGACTTCAGAAGAAAATTAACTCAATCGGATAATTGATAGAGTTTTCTATATGAACTACAAGCATCCAGCTTTTTGCTGGATGTTTTCTTATGCCTTGCATTTAAGGTATAAGTTTCTTAAAATAGAAGTGCGAGGTATATAAATATGTTAAGAGAAGAAACAAGAAGTGTACAGGTAGGCAATTTAACTATCGGTGGTAATAATCATGTAGTGATCCAGTCTATGTGTAATACTAAGACTAAGAATGTAGAAGCCACTATTAAACAGATTAATGCATTGGAACAGGCAGGTTGTGAACTTGTAAGAGTAGCTGTATTTGATAAAGAGGATGCTTATGCAATTAAAGAGATTAAGAAAGGGATTCATATTCCTTTAGTTGCTGATATTCATTTTGATTATAAGTTAGCTCTTATTGCCATAGAATCTGGTATTGATAAGGTACGTATTAATCCTGGTAATATTGGTTCTATTGAAAAAGTAAAAGCAGTTGTAGATGCATGTAAAGAGAAGCATATCCCTATTAGAATAGGTGTTAATGGTGGTTCTTTAGAAAAAGAGATTCTAGAAAAATATGGAGAACCTACACCTGAAGGTATGGTTGAATCTGCAATGAAGCATGTAAAGATTCTAGAAGATCTAGACTTCCATGATATCGTTATTTCATTAAAGTCTTCTAATACAATGTTGACTATTAAAGCGTATGAATTAGCATCTAAGACATTCCCTTATCCTTTACATGTAGGTGTCACTGAAGCAGGGACTGCTTTAGGAGGCACTATTAAGTCTTCTTTAGGTATTGGTACATTACTTTATGAAGGTATTGGAAATACTATTAGAGTGTCTTTAAGTGATGATCCTGTGGAAGAAATCAAGGTTGCTAAGATTCTGTTAAAGGAATTAGGTTTATTAAAGGGTGTTCCTACTCTTGTATCATGTCCTACTTGTGGTCGTATTCAGTATGATTTGATTCCTATCGCAAAAGAGATGGAAGATTTCTTAAAGGATATTCATCTAGATATTACTGTCGCAATTATGGGTTGTGCAGTAAATGGTCCAGGTGAAGCACGTCATGCTGATATTGGTATTGCAGGTGGTGTGGGTGAAGGTCTTCTTATTAAGCATGGAGAGATTGTAAAACGTGTTAAACAGGAAGATATGGTTCAGACACTTAAAGATGAAATCTTAAAGATGGTTGAAGAAAAAAGCGAGTAATTAATAAAACTCGCTTTTTTACGTTACGTTAAATTGTCTATTTAATAATATATTTTGTAGATCTACCTTTTCCTTGAATCAGTACAACTCCCTTTTTCTCTAGTATTTTTAATAGAGAAGATACTTTTGATTTACCAAAAGGTGTACTTGGTACTATTTCGCTAATAGATTTTAGGACTGTTTTACTTAATGCTTTTAAAATAAGACATTCATCTGCTGTTAAACTAGAAACATCTTCAAAAACAGGCAGTTCAATCTTAATTGTATTTTCAGATACCTCAAAACGAGGTTTCACAAAACTACTTTCATATAATTGTTTGATTCGTGTAATACCTGTCCCAAATATTTCTACAAACCCTAATCGATAGAATACATTCGCAAGATTTCTATTTCTTAAAACAGATATTTTACCATTCAAATACTCTTCTTCAGAAATTCCTGAAGGCAGTCCACCTGGAGACACTATATCGATATGATTATCAAACATAGATATTCTAATATGAGAATTCACATCCCACATCCTATGAATAAGTCCATTCGCAATAGCTTCTCTAAAAGCCGCTTCTGGTACTTTTTCGACATTCTTTCTTTCAGATCCTTCTATCACTTCATATCTATAATAATCTCTCAATACCTCAAGTGATTTCTTATAGACTTCTAGAATAGACATATGATCAAATGTAATTCTCTTTTGTATAACACTAATACTTTCTCCGAATTTGATAATATCAACCCCAGGAAAATCATTAGTATCCGCTAGTAAACCAGCCGCATAATTATAACCATTATTATTGTCATAGAGATTGAGAATTTTTAATGTATCCAAATTAAACGAATTGATTTGAATAGACTTTTCTAATTGGTCTTTAAGACAATGAAAAGTAAGATTCTGATCTTTATATGGTAATTCTTCAAAGCTAATATTTTTACCTTCTAATACAAGTCTTGAGAACTCTAATGTATCTACTTCTATAGTCGCAGAATCATTACGCTTGTATGCTTTTGATTTATACAAATAAGGTTTTTGTAAACCACTCTTCACAATAAGTTTTATAGTCTTATTTACTTCATTTGGTTCGAGCACATAATCTGGTTGTGGAGAAATATTATCTTTTATCTCACTATCGAGATCTAAACACGACTTGGTTACATCTGACAATCCTTTAATATTGCCCTCTTCATCAACTCCAAACAAAATCGCTCCACCATCATAGTTAGAAAAAGCACTTACTGTTTTCAAAAAAGTACTTGTGACTGTTTCTTTAAACTCCAGTTTTCTTGTTTGGCGCATATTACTATCTCCTCCTCTAGTACTTATACTATATTTAAAAATATGTGTGAATTCAATCAAAAGCACTTTTGTTCATGATTTAATCATAATCAAATTTATGAACTATACAAGCATGTTTTTTCATAATTTCAAAACCTCATTAGATGCAAATATTCAGTTAATTAATCATAAACACACGTAAAAACAATCGTAAATTCAATCGAAAACTTTTTCGACCAAATTATTTCAATCGAAAACTAGAAAAATAGGCTATTTACACACTTTTCGACCAAATTATGTACTTGTTGAACGCAAAAAAATAAGCAACCAATACGGTTGCTTATTCAAACATTTCTTTGAGACCTGGATTGAATTCATGTTTCTTCAACATTTCAATCTCTTCTTTATAAGGTGCATTCTTTTCAATATAAGGTGTTTCCAGAATCTTGGGAACATCTTTTAAGCGTTCATTAGATACAATAGAGTCTAATGTATCAAAACCGATTGTTCCAAAGCCAATATTCTCATGTCTATCTTTATGAGAACCTTGTGGATTCTTAGAGTCATTCACATGAATAACTAAGACCTTATCTAAACCAATCTTTTCATCAACTTCATCAAGAATCGCATCAAATTTAGAGATATCATAACCTGCATCATTTAAGTGACATGTATCTAAACATAAACCTAATAATTCAGGATAATCACAATGATCAATAATATAAGCTAACTGATCAAATGTTCTACCTAGTTCAGTGCCTTTACCTGCCATTGTTTCTAGGGCAATATGTACCTTCTGTTCTGGCTTCATTGCTTCATTTAAGCCAGATACGATGGCATCTAATCCTGCTTCATCCCCTGCTTTAACATGGGCACCTGGATGAAGAACAAGTCTTGTCGCACCAATTTCATCACATCTTTCAATTTCCTGACGTAAGAATGATACAGCAAGTTCTCTTGTTTCAGGCTTGATTGTATTTCCTAAATTAATAATATAAGGGGCATGAACAACAACTTTGTCCATGTCTATTCCCTTTTCTTTCATTAATTCTTTGGCTTCTTCTACACGTAATTCAGAAACAGGTTTACGTCTCGTATTCTGAGGTGCTCCTGTATAAAACATGAATGTATTGGCATTATAACTTAATGCTTCTTTTACACTTCCTAGAAGCATTTCCTTACCACCCATTGAGACATGTGAACCTATAATCACTGCATGTTCTCCCTTTCACGTTTTTCTCTCTGTGCCTGTTTAGCACGTTCTTTTTTCTGTTTCTGGATATCTTTACGAATAATATCTCTTTTCTTCTTCTGGTAAATAGCCTGGATTTCTCTCTTTCTTTTCTTCTTATAACCAGGTTTAACCTTCTTAGGTCTCTTAATAATGCGCTGTATTTCTTTTTCTAATTCAGACTGTGGCGCATTTCTATTCTTACGCTTATTACGTGTTTTCGCATCAGTTAATACACCATTACGGATTTCTTTTACTTCAAAGTGGATACCCTTCTTTTCAAGTGATTCAACCATCTGCTGATTAGATGAATCATACATAGAATAACATTCACCCTTATACTTACCACGACCACATCTACCAGATCTATGAATATAGAAGTCTCTTTCTGTTGGGAATTCCATATTAATTACATGAGATACACCATCAATATCAATACCTCTTGCCGCAATATCTGTAGCCACAATGTACTGATATTCATTATTGTTGATACGTCTCATCATCTGTTTACGTTCACGTGGTTCTAGGTCACCATGAATTTCACCTACACGATAACCATCACTTCTTAACTGATCAGATAGCTTAGTGGCTTCTGTTCTCTTATTACAGAAGATTAAGCAGATATATGGATCAATGATATCCATGATATTCTTTAATACTGTATAACGGTCATGATGCTTTGTATGAATTAAATAATGCTTAGTATTGTCTGTTGTTTTTTTATGGGCATCAATCTGTACTAATTCTGGCGCATTCATATATTTTCTTAAGAATGGCCATAAATGTTCAGGAATAGTGGCTGAGAAAACAAGCATCTGTAAGTCTTCTCTCATCTTAGATAATACTGCATCTAAGTCTTCAAGATAACCATATTCTAAAGTCATATCTGCTTCATCAACTACAAATGTAGTGGCTGTAGTGATAATTAAAGCCTGTTCATTTAAAGATAAGTCTTTAATACGTCCTGGTGTACCAATAACGATATGTGGTTGTGTAGAAAGCTTATTAATAGCCTTCTGTTTATCAGATCCACCAATCACTAGTGAGATTCTTAAATCAGGGTTTTCTTTCTTGAATTCCTTTGCGTTTTCATAGATCTGATGTGCAAGTTCTCTTGTAGGAGTTGTAATAACAGCCTGTACATAGTCTGCACTTGTATCAATACGATCAATAATAGGAATTAAGAATGAATGAGTTTTACCAGTACCTGTCTGTGAGATACCAATAATATCTTTATTCTTATAAACAAGGGGGATCACCTTATCCTGGATAGGTGTTGGTGATGTGAAATGTATGTTGTTTAAAGTCTTTTTTACATAATCATTAAATTGAAATTTGTCAAATAAATCCATTATAATTCGCCTCCTTTAGCGTCTATTATCATACCATGATTTGAAAAAAAAACAAATCTAATCTAACTTATGTTAGAATTGTTTTTGAGGTGAAGAATATGAAAGTCACAGGAATTGTCCCTAGAGGATATTGCAAGGGTGTTATACGTGCCATTAATATTGTAAAAGAGACAATAGAACAGCCAGGTCCTATTACTGTGCTTGGTATGATTGTCCATAATCAGTTTATTGTGGATGCATTAAAGAAACGTGGTGCTATCACAATTGAGGATGCAAGTAAGACAAGAATGGAACTTCTTGATGAGATCAATGAAGGAACAGTGATTATTACAGCACATGGTGCAGGAGATTGTGTCATTGAGAAGGCTAAGAGTAAAGGACTTAATGTAGTGGATGCAACATGTTTAGATGTGATCAAGACACATACACTTATTAAGGAACAGTTAAAGCATGGTAAGGATGTTTTATATATAGGTAAGAAGAATCATCCTGAAGCAGAAGGTGCATTATTGATTGATCCTGAACATATTCATTTAATTACATCTAAGAAGGATCTAGAGACACTAGATAAAGATAAGCATTATGTCATGACAAACCAGACAACTATGTCCCTTTATGATGTCTATGATTTATGTGAGTATGCGAAAGAGATATTAGATGTAGAGATCATGAAGGAAACATGTTCTGCTACACAGATTAGACAGGAAGCCATTGCGAAGATGGATGAAGATATTGATCTAGTCATTATTGTAGGTGATCCTCATTCTAATAACACAAAGAAGCTGGCTTCTATTAGCATGGATAAAGCACATAAAGAGACCAAGATGATCGGTAGTCTTGAAGAGTTAGATTTATCATGGCTTAAAAGAAAGAAGCATGTGGCAGTAAGTTCTGGGGCTTCTACACCTACTATACTTACTAATCAGATTATTGATTTCTTGAAGCAGTATGATGAAAATAACCCAGATAGTTTTATTAAACCTGAAATACCTTATGAAAAGATGTTATAGGAGAGTATATGAGTAAGAAGATTATATTTTTTGATGTTGATGGTACTTTAGTAGATGTGAGACCTGTAAAGGAAATGATTCCTGAATCTACGATTCAGGCAGTACACGCTACACGTAGTAAAGGGAATTTATGTTACCTTTGTACAGGACGTTCTCTTGCAGAAATTTATCCTTATATTCTAGATGTAGGATTTGATGGCATTATTGGTGCTGGAGGCGGATTTGTACAGATGGGTGATGAGATGTTATATCATAAGAAAGTCAGTGATGAAGATGTTCATCGTGTTGTAGACTTCTTTGAAACAAATCATTATGACTATTATTTAGAATCCAATGGTGGTTTATTTGCCTCTAAGAACCTTATTAAAAGATTAGAAAGAATCATATATGGTGATCTAGAAAATGATCCTGAAGCAAGAAGAAAGAAGGAAGAAGAACCAAGTCATTTTATTACTGCACTGATTGAAAATGAGAATATGTATAGAAGTGATGTAAATAAGATCTGTTTCTTAGAACATGAAAGTATTCCATTTGATGAGATCAAAAAGCAGTTTAGTGATGCATTCCAGGTCATCCAATGTACTGTTCCTTCATTTGGTGATGCATCAGGTGAGTTATCAGTAGCTGGAGTGAATAAACACACAGCCATTGAAGCACTTATTAACCATTTAGGGATTGATCAAAAAGATACATATGCCTATGGTGATGGAATGAATGATGCAGAGATGTTGACATTTGTAGCGCATGGTGTGGCAGTCGGCAATGCGAAGGAAGGTTTAAAAGCTATCGCAGATGAAGTATGTGATGATATTGCGAATGATGGTATTTACAAGAACATGAAAGAGCACGGATTAATTTAATCCGCGCTCTTTTTTAATAGATTTCTTCTTTGTATTCTATGAGTTCATCATTCTTATATACTACCTTAGCATGATGATAATGATCATCTTCCATCCAGTTCAAGAAATGATAATCAGCTTCCCATTGTGGATAATCAGGAATCAAATCATCATCCACCCATTCAAGAACACCTTCATCACATTCTTTTAATGTCCCTTCAAAGTCATGACAAGAATAAACAAACATGCCTTCATCTTCACCATAATAAAGACCTGGGAAAGTGACATAACCATGACATCTAATAGAATGTACTGTATAACCTGTTTCTTCTAGTATTTCTCTTTTTACACATTCATCGGGTGATTCACCTGGTTCTAATTTACCACCTACACCAATCCATTTACCTTCATTGATATCCTTCTTCTTTTTAATACGATGAAGAAGTAATATTTTCCCATCTTTCTTTAAATAGGCAATTGTAGTCAGAATCATTCTAATACTCCTTGAAATAGCCTGGAGAAGAAGCTTCTAGGATTTCACAGTCTATTTCTTTACTTAGTAACTCTTTTAATTTATGTACCATAATAACTTCTACATGATGTCCTACATCCACCAAAAGAATATTGTAGTCTGTTGCTTTTAAACCACTATGATATTTTAAATCACCTGTGACATAAGCATCGACCTGTGGAGCCACTTCATCAATTAAGTCTCCTCCAGAACCACCACAGATTCCTACTGTAGAGACTTCTTTTACTTTACCTGCATACTTGACTGTTGGAAGATTAAATGTCTTCTTTACATAATCCAAGAATTCATACATACCCATTGTATCTGGAAGTACACCCTTCTTAGTAATATTAGATTCATCTGCATCTTCAATATTTAAACAACCTAATTCTTCCATCAGCCATCTATTCATAGAAATCTTATCGAGAGATGTATGCGCACTATAGACCACAATATTATTTTTTACCGCAGCTTCAATAAAACGTCCTACAGGCGTTGTTGTATCTAGAGTCAATGTATTAAATAAGAATGGATGATGTGTAATCAACATCTGACATCCTGCATCAATCGCTTCCTGTAGGGTCTGTAAATCTGCATCTAAGCCAATCATGATCTTATTCACTTCAGTATGAATATTACCTGCCTGTAATCCACAATGATCCCAATCCTCCTGACAATGTAAAGGATAATGAGATTCCATGATTTTAATAATCTGTTCTGCTTTCATAAATATCACCTTCCATTTCCATCATTATAACATAAAAAGAAGTACTTAGAGCACTTCTTCAATTAAGCTGATAGAATGTAATACTTTCGCATATTTTTCATGTTCGGTATTTAATGATTCTAATATACGTTTGTATATATTGAGTTCTCTTTCCCACTTCTCAATAAAGAGAGGATCCTTCTGTTTTCTTAAAACAGGTCCAAAGAGAATATCTTTTTCATCTAATTCCTGATGTCCTGTTTTCACAACCATGATTTCATAGATATGGTGGGCATCTTTGACTAATGCTTCATCAATAATCTGTAGGTTATGATTCATTAAGTATTCTCTTAATAAATCAATGGCTGTATTGGCCTGTAGAAAGAGTATTTTATCTTCTACATAATCAAGATGGGCATCAAGTATTTCACTCATCAATAAGCCACCCATACCACATATAGAAATCATATCTACCTTCTTATCGATGATAGGATCTAGTCCATTACCTAGTAATGGGATGACTTGATCTTCAAGATGTAAAGACTGAATTGTTTCTTTAGAACTAGAGAGAGGTCCTTCCGCTACATCACATGCATAAGCTGATGTGATGATTTTTTCATCAAGTAAAAAACAAGGCAGATAGGCATGATCAGTGCCGATATCTGCCAGGATAGTCCCTTGTTTATGTTCTTCAATCATCCAGGCAACTTTGCCTAGACGTTTTGAATGAAGCTTCATTAGTGATCTAAGAAGTCCTTTAGACGTTTAGAGCGTGAAGGATGTTTTAATTTTCTTAAAGCTTTTGCTTCAATCTGTCTGATACGTTCACGAGTTACGTTGAATTCTTTACCTACTTCTTCAAGTGTTCTTGTACGTCCATCATCTAGACCAAATCTAAGTCTTAATACTTTTTCTTCTCTATCTGTAAGTTCTAATAATACTTCATTTAATTCATCTTTTAATAATTCGTTAGATGCATAATCATCAGGGCTCATCGCACCTTCATCTTCAATGAAGTCACCTAAATGAGAATCATCTTCTTCACCGATAGGTGTTTCTAAAGAAACTGGTTCTAAAGAAATCTTCTGGATTTCTCTTACCTTTGCAGGTGTCATACCATCCATCTTTTCTGCGATTTCTTCAGCTGTTGGCTCTCTACCTAATTCCTGAACAAGCTGTCTCTGGATACGAGTTAACTTGTTGATAGTTTCTACCATATGTACTGGAATACGGATAGTACGTGCCTGATCGGCAATTGCACGAGTGATAGCCTGTCTGATCCACCATGTTGCATATGTAGAGAACTTAAATCCTTTTGTATAATCGAACTTTTCTACAGCCTTAATAAGACCCATGTTACCTTCCTGGATTAAGTCTAGGAATAACATACCACGACCTACATATCTTTTCGCAATAGATACAACTAATCTTAAGTTTGCAGCTGCAAGTTCTTTCTTAGCCTGTTCATCACCTTCAAGAATACGTTTTGCGAGTTCGATTTCCTGTTCATGAGTTAATAAGTCTACACGACCAATTTCCTTTAAGTACATCTTAACAGGGTCATTAATCTTTACGTTAGAACCTAACTGGTTCATATCATCATCGTCATCAGACTGATGATACATCTTATTTGTATCACCAAAGTCCATATCTAGATCATTACCGAAATCTAGGTTCGCAAGATCATCATCACCTGTATCATCATCAGTATCTACTTCTAAGCCTTCAAGGTCATCAAGACCATCTGCCCCTCCAGCCATAAAGTCATCATCATCTATTTCTAATGCATCTAAACCATCTTCAATTTCAATGTGGTTTTCGTTGATTGCATCAATAAGGTTTTCATATGCTTCATCATCTAAATCATATCTAGACTGAAAAGCATCTAAGTCATCCTGAGTTAAACGGTTGCCTTTAGCCTTAGCGGCACTAATCAGCATCTTTTCAAGTTCTTCAAGAGTAATAACCTGTACTGCTTTATCCTTTTTTGCCATAGCTACTCCTTTTTCAAATCAATTAGCTTTTGGAGAATCTCAGCCTTTGCGCTAGGCGCAAGAACATCTTTGAACTGTTGCTGCAGTTCCTGTTCACGAATATTCTTCGTATTTTCTGTGATTCTCGCAATATAATCATCAATCACTTCTTTTTGATAAGGGAGTGGAAGTGAACACTCCGCAATATCTGTTAATGCATTGACAAGGCTTGAATGAGAACTTCCGATCTTATCAATGAGGTTCGCTATATCCATTGTCTTATGCGTACGATAATAGTCTCTAATATAAGCCGCTAATGCACGATATATATCATTATGCATAAAGCCTGCTTTTGCTTCATAAATATCACTGACCTGACGGTCATTCAACATATAGAATAATAAATTCTTTTCTGCCAAAGTATATTTATCTAGAATAGGACGCTGGTCCTGAATTGTTTCTATACGATTTTGAGAGAATTGTTCACGATGTTCTAGAATAGCGGAACTATTGAGAAGCTGTTCTTCAATGATTTCTTTAGGGAAATCAGTGAGTGATGATAGCTTCGCAATATAATGTCCACGATCTATTCTATCTTCTATCTTCGCAATCTTCTCACATGCTTTCACAAGTAAAGTTTTACGATCTTCATAATTACGTAAATCAAGTCTTGAACATTCAAAAGCCATCATGAAGTCAATAGGACTTAATGTATCCTTTAATACGGCATCAAGACCTTCTATCCCTTCAGTTGATAAGATCTCATCTGGATCTCGTCCATCAGGTAATAATACAATCTTGACTTCAAAGCCCTGTGATATCAATAAATCACTAGATTTCATGGCAGCTGCCTGCCCTGCCATATCACCATCTAAACACAAATGAATTGTATGAGTCATACGCTTCAACATTCTTAAATGATCTTTAGTAAGAGCGGTACCCATCAAGGCAATACAGTTATCATGATGAGCACGATGCATCGCAATGACATCCATGAACCCTTCATTAATATAAACAAAACCTGCCTGACGCACTGCTTCTTTAGCACGATGGTAATTATAAAGTGTTTTACCTTTGATAAATATATCGGACTCTGGTGAGTTCATATATTTAGAATTCTTATCCTGTGCTTTATAGACTCTTCCAGAAAAACCTACAACCTTTCCAAATTCATCATAAAGAGGGAACATGACACGATCATGGAAACGATCATAATGACGTTCATTTTCTAAGACAAGGCCTGATTTGACCTGAGCCACTTCAGTATAGCCTTCTTTTTGGAAACGTTCATGTAAGATGGATTTATCTGGGGCATACCCAATCCCAAACATCTTGATGAGATCATCATCAAAGCCACGATGACGTAAATAATCAAGTGCCTGCTTACCTGACTGGGTATAGAGATAATACATATAAAGCTTTAAGGCAAAAGCGTGCATATCATAAAGAGGCGCAAGCGCCTCATCTACTTTCACAACACGCTTCTCAAGTGAGTAGCCGGACATATCAACATGTCCAAACTCTGCCACTTTCATAACAGCTTCTACGAAAGGAACCTTCAAATATTCCTGGATGAATGTGAAGACATTCCCTCCGTTGCCGCATACAAAACATTTATAAATCTGTCTTGATTGTGAAATAGATAAAGATGGATGATTATCATCATGGAAAGGACAGATAGCCATATAGTTCTTGCCTTTTTTATGAAGTTCAAGGTACTGGCCCATCACATCAACGATATCTACGCTTTGTCTGATTTCATCAATCTTTTCCTGTGATAATCTTGCCATCTATTACTTCCTCTTAGTTAAAACGTGTTTTATCTGCGATATAATCTTTTAACTGATCAATTGGTAATCTGATCTGTTCCATAGTATCACGGTCTCTTACAGTAACACTATGATCTTCAGCAGTATCGAAGTCTACAGTAACACATAATGGTGTACCAATTGCATCCTGTCTTCTATATCTCTTACCAATCTGACCTGCCTGATCATATTCACAATAGAAGTCTTTCACTAAATCGTTATAAAGTTCCATTGCTTCATCAGACTGCTTCTTAGTAAGGGGTAATACTGCAACCTTTACTGGAGCTAATGCAGGATGGAAATGCATTACTTTTCTTACATCACCATTTTCAAGTTCCTGTTCTTCGAATGCATCTGCAAGAACTGATAAGAATAAACGGTCAGCACCTACTGATGGTTCAATAACGTATGGAAGATACTTTTCATGAGTGTCTGGATCTAAGTATTCTAAGTTCTTCTTAGAATATTCCTGATGACGTCCTAAGTCGTAATCAGTACGATCTGCGATACCCCATAATTCACCCCATCCAAATGGGTATAAGTATTCGATATCTGTTGTTGCTTTAGAGTAGAAAGAAAGTTCTTTCTGGTCATGGTCTCTGTATCTTAAGTTTTCTTTATTGATACCTAAATCATATAAGAACTGCATACAGTCATGACGCCATTTTTCAAACCATTCTAAGTCTTCATTTGGTTTTGTAAAGAATTCAAGTTCCATCTGTTCAAATTCTCTAGTACGGAAAATGAAGTTACCTGGAGTGATTTCGTTACGGAATGATTTACCAATCTGTCCAATACCAAATGGTAATTTCTTACGTGATGTTCTCTGAACATTCTTGAAGTTGACGAAGATACCCTGAGCAGTTTCTGGTCTTAAGTAGATCTTACTCTTAGCATCCTTTACAACACCCATAGATGTTTCAAACATTAATTCGAACTGTCTGATATCTGTGAAATCATGTCCACCACATTCAGGACATGCGATGTTATGTTCTCTAATAAAAGTCATCATTTCTTCTGGAGTCCATCCATCTGGATGTAATTCAGGATCATACGCTTCAATTAGTTTATCTGCTCTATGTCTTGATTTACACTGTTTACAGTCAATAAGTGGGTCATTGAAGTTACCTACATGTCCACTTGCCTGCCAAACTCTTGGATTCATGAAGATTGCTGAATCAATACCTACGTTGTAAGGACATTCCTGAACGAATCTCTTCCACCATAAGTTCTTGATGTTGTTCTTTAACTGGACACCCATTGGTCCGTAATCCCATGTATTTGCGAGTCCATCATAGATTTCTGATCCCTGATAGACAAAACCTTCACCTTTTGCATGTGCAATTAGCTTTTCCATATCTTTTGTAGCCATATTTTCCTCCTTGAGATAAGAAATGACTTAGGAAAACCCTAAGCCATGAACTTTATAGTCCCATTAGTTATACCCTTATAGTGTATATTTGTCAACCAATTATAAGGGTATAAAAAAGAACCTTTCTAAAAGAAAGGTTAGATGTAAGTACGTGTGTTTAGCCAGGTAAGAATGTCTGTATAGACATTAATGCGATCCTTACCAAATAGTAATGCATGACGTTTGTTGTCATAGATTTTTAATGTGATATCGGACATACCGAGTGTTTTATAGTTATGATAGATCAACTGCGCATCTTTACCTAAACGAGTGAGAGGATCAAGTGCACCTGATGCAATCCATGTAGATAAGTAAGTTGGTGTTTTCTGATATGTCTCTTCACTGTTGGCATGTCTTGAAATCTTATAGATATCACTATAGCCTTTGACTGTATAAGAGAAGTTCGTCAATGTATCATGAGAAAATCTATCTACTATTTTTTCATTATCTGTAAGATAAGAGAATGGATGATCTTCATTGAAACGACGAGATAACTTCAAGCGACTTCTTAATGCCAGCTTATTGAGGTGATATCTTTCACCCTTCATAAACTTAAAGAAGTTAAGGCAAAGATTCTTATAGCGATAGGCTCTCACACCAGATACAGCTCCCATCAACAACATTCCCTGGAAATAATCTCCATGACGTGCTGCATATTCACGAATCATCTGTGCGCCAAAACCTGTACCAATATAAAAGTAAGGTGTATCTGTATAACGTGCCATCATGACCTTCTGAAGATGGTGCATATCCTTCATCAGATGATCAAGTACATCTGTTTTCCCAAAATAACCCTGTTCAAAATCAATCAGTGAATGACCATGTCCGACCATATCACTCACTACCACAACATATCCCTTATCACACATGAAATTCGCAAAATGATCATAGCTAGCTGCATTCTCATTAAGATCATGCTGTACAAATAAGACAGCTTTGACTCTAATGATCACTTGTGGTTCATAAATGAAAAAGTGAACATGTGTATGTAGTGTTGATGTATAAGTTTCTTCATGCTTCATACATCATTCCTCCCCTCATATCCATTCCTTCACAAAACGCAACGCATTGAGATATATTCCACAATGTTCATCAATATAATACTCAAATATGAATAATATCTCTTTAAGTACAGATTCATCTATTGATAACATGTCAATATGAGCCATAGGTGTCTTATAAATATGACGAATAGCTCTTAAGGCCTCTATGGAGATCTGTACATCCTGTGGTGTTTGATGCTTATGACATACAAACCCACCATCTACAAGTGAAAAAGAAGTGACTGATGTATGTCCACAATGGACACATCCGTCTACTTCCAACTCTATTCCATTATCTTTCATAATAAAGACAAGAATCAATGCATAAATCAATTTATATGAATAACCTGTATCTATTGCCTTAAGTGTATCTACTAAAAATGTATATGTATCTAGATCAGGTTTATTTTCAGGCACATAGCGATAATAATATTCCAATAAACATTGAGCTAATATATCTGTTTCTATGTGATCCTGGATATGTGTATAATATTCAATCCCTGTGGCACGTACGAGTGAAGACAAACCTTTACGTACATTAAGCTCAAATAAACTTAATGTAGACGGTGTGACTCCACGGGCATTTTTAGAATTGATTTTTCTAATTCCTTTTCCATAGACAGAGATACGACCATAGTCATGTGTATAAATAGAAAGTATCGCATCAGATTCTTTTGAAGGTGTTATTTTAAGTACAACCCCTTCAGTTTTCTCAATATTATGAGTAATCATCCTGGTTGTAACCAAATTCCTTTAAGTACTGTGCTTTATTGCGCCAGTCTTTTTCTACTCTTACAAAGAGTGAAAGCTTGACAGGAACACCTGCAAAACGCTTCATATCACGTCTTGCCTGGTCTTTGATCTTCTTGATCATTGTCCCCTGCTTACCAATAATAATACCTTTCTGACTCTTTCTATTCACAATAATGACAGCCATGATATCTATTCCATTTTCATCTTCAATCCACTGTTCAATTTCTATTGCCACATCATGAGGAATTTCATCATGAGTGAAATAAAGAATCTTTTCACGGATGAATTCAGCCATAATAAACTGTTCTGGATGGTCTGTAATTGTATCTTCTGGATAAATAGCTGGTCCTTCTGGTAAATCCTGCTTGACAGTCTTAATTAATTCATCCACATTATCCCCATTCAGTGCACTGATTGGGATGATTTCTTTAAAGTCCATCATCTGATTCCATTCAATCAACTTATCCATTAATTCATCTTTTGAAAGAAGATCTACCTTATTTAATACTAAATAAACAGGACATTCTGCTTTCTTGAGCTTTTCTACAATAAAGCGGTCCCCCTTACCAATACGTTCATTGGCAGGTTCAATAAATAAAATGACATCAGTTCCTACAATACTGTTTAAAGCTGTTGTATTCATAAATGATCCTAAGCCATCCTGTGGCTTATGGATACCTGGTGTATCTACAAATACAATCTGTGCTTCATCATCTGTATAAACACCCTGGACTGTATTTCTTGTTGTCTGGGCAGTAGGTGATGTAATCACTAATTTTGTCTTTAAAATATGATTCAATAAAGTAGACTTTCCTACATTAGGACGTCCTACAATACTTACGAAACCTGATTTATAACTCATAAATCCTCCTCACTAAAACTTCTAGGTAATAATTCATAGATATTTGTCACTTCATAGTGATCTCTAGCACCTAATACAATAGGTGTATCAGATTTTAAAAGTTCACTTAATACCTGACGACATGAACCACAAGGTGAAATTAATGTAGGCCCATCTCCGACAATGGCGAGTGCTTTAATATCTTCTTTGCGGTAGCCTTGACAATAAGCCTGAAATACCGCATTACGCTCAGCACACATCGTAGAACCATAAGCTGCATTTTCAATATTGGCACCATAAATCATCTTACCATCATTGAGTTCACAGCATGCGCCTACTTTAAAATGTGAATAAGGGGTATATGCATTTTCTCTTGCCTTAAATGCTTCATCCACAAGATATTGATAATCCATTAGGCTGCCTCCCTTTCAATATTCAAGGCACCTAGGATTTCATCCTGTAAGCCAAACATTTCTTTTTCCTGTTCATCTGTCATATGGTCATATCCTAACAAATGAAGAATACCATGTGTAAATAAGAAACACATTTCTCTTCTTAAAGAATGACCGTATTCTTCTGCCTGTTTCTTTGCATGATCTACAGAAATAAAAATATCTCCTAATGTTCTAGGCATACCTTCTACATAAAATTGATCATTGTCTTCCATCGCAAAACTGATAACATCAGTAGAACGATCTATATGACGATATTCTCTATTAATCTCATGTATTCTTTCATCATCTACAAGTACACATGATACTTCTACATCATCTTCAATACCTAAAGTCTTTAAAGCCTGTTCAATAATAGCTGTAAAATCCTGTTCATAATTATTTTCAAAGTTCTCTACTTCATTATCAAATACAAAATCTATATTCATTTATGATCACCCTTTCTCGATGATTTTTCCTTTTTCCATTATAACATAGTCATATCCCATGTTCATGATTTTTTTATCATGTGAAATCACCATAAACAACTTTTCTTGATATGTTTCAAATAAAGTCTTGATAATGATTTCTTTGCGTTCAAAAGAAAGATGACTGAGGGCTTCATCAAGAATATAAATATCTCCATCACATAACAATGCACGAGCAAGTGAAAGAATCTGTTGTTCTCCTAAGGATAAAGGGTGTCCCTGAGAAGTGATAGGCGAATCTCCTAGTTCAATCAATCTTTCTCCTGTTAAGGAAAGTAATACATGAAGTATACGTTCTTCATCCTCACAATTCAATACTTCTTTGATAGAACCAGGAATAAATGATTCATGTTCTTCTACAAGGATAATATGTTTCTTTAAAGAATCCTGATTGATGTCCTTTAAAGATTTATTATTTATGAGTATTTCACCACGATAGTGAGGATCATTGCCTTCTAACAAGTATGCAAGAGTAGACTTACCTGAGCCATTATCCCCAAATAAGAAGAAAGAGTGATTGATTTCTAAATCAAGATGATTGAGGACAGGTTCATGGAAACCATACGCATAAGAGACATTATTCATATGAATACTTTGTATTGGTTCATCTATGAGTATTTTACCTTGTGGTAAAGGTGTAGTGAGTTCCTTATACTTTTCATAAAGAACTGTACTTTGGGAATATTCTACTAAAGTAGTACAGAGATGGATAAGAGGAATAAGAATCATATTATAAACCATATAGAATAGAATGAGTGCACCCATACTGATACTCTTTTGATGATAGAGAAACAAACCCACAAAGAGTATAAGTGCTTCTCCAAGTATCTGGATCATATGCATACCAGTAGAGAGTGTTAAAGAGAATTCTTCCTGGTCCTGTTTATGATTGGCTTCATTTTCATAATAGTGTTCATATCTTTTTAGCCATTGATGTTTTCCATAGTATCTCTTTCCTATGTCTCTTTGATTCAAATAATCAATGAGTGCATGATCTGCTTCAATATGTGCCGCAATATAGTCCTTATAGAGTTCTATAAAATGTTTACTCTTAAAATAAACAAAAACACCTAAAACAACCAATACAATAATAAGTACTAATGATAATTGAGCAGAAATAAGTAATAAACCAAGTAGTTCTAATAAAATAGAGACAAGATCTACATAGAAGATACTAAAATACGCAATACAGAACTGGCTTAACTGATATAAGTCCATAATCTGTGGATGAAGTGTTCCTGTATCCCCTTTATGATCCATAACTTGACTAATACTTGTATAGACAAATTCCTTATCAAAAGCACGTGTGAGAAGGATGCTTTTCTTCTCCTTTGTCTTTTCTATTCCAATCTTTATTAAGCCGATAATGAGATAAGCACCTGATACAATCATCAATACCACAATAGGTGTTTTAACCTTCATATAATCAATGAGTGATGCATAGATGAGTGATAAGACATAAGAGAATAACGTGATAAAGAATGTATAGCTGCCTAGTTTTCTAATATCGTTATGATAGAGTTTCTTGATTTCCTTCAAGAACTGTTTAAATGTCTTATTCTCATATTCAAAATAACGTCCAATATGAGTGATGGATACTACATTTTCTGTATAGAGTGACATCAATTCTTCTTGATCATAGACCACAATACCATGAGCCGGATCACCAATAATATAAGTATCTCCCTTGATTTCATAGAGCACTACAAAGTGTCCTATACCTTCTTCTAGGGTATGTAAAATACAAGGCAATGTGATATGTTCTTCAATGTCTTTTAAAGAAGCATGGTATGCTTTAGCTTCTATTGCATAGGATTTCAATGTTTCTACTAAACCTTTAATAGTCGTTCCCGTATGATCCATTCGTGCTTTTCTTTTAATGTTGAGGGTGTCTTCTTCTATATCATAATATTTCAATATCATCTTGATACAATAGACACCACAGGATGTTTCATCATCCTGAAGATATATAGGATATTTACGCATATAAAAAACCTCCCACTTACTTATTCCTTTATAAGTGGGAGATTTCTTACTATTTTAAGCTAAAACTTTTCTAAGTTTAGTAATAAATTCATCAACATGTTCTTTTGTGATTACGAGAGGTGGTAATAAACGAATGACCTTTTCACCTGCAGTCACTACAATGACACCTTCATCAAGTAATGCCTGAACATATTTCTTAGCTGGGACATTTAATACAATACCCTGCATAAGTCCTAAACCTCTATGTCCTACGACACAGTCATAATCTTCAACGACTTTATCTAATTCTTCTAGAAGATATTCAGATACTTCTCTACAGTTTTCTACAATTGAATCTTTCTTTAAGATATCAAATACAGTAGAGACAGCCGCAGTCACAAATGGATTACCTCCATAAGTACTTCCATGGTCTCCTGGTTCCATTGCCTTCGCAAACTTTTCATTGGCTACAAAAGCACCTACTGGTACACCACAGCCAATACCTTTCGCAAGACAGACAATATCAGGTAAGATATCATACTGGAAATAAGTCATGATAGTTCCAGTTCTTCCCATACCACACTGTACTTCATCTAAAATAAGACAGATATCTTTTTCATCACAGATTTGTCTTAATCCCTGTAAGAATTCTTTTGTGCATGGATTGACACCACCTTCACCCTGTACTGGTTCTACAATAATAGCACCTGTACGATCAGTAAGTAAGGCTTTGACGCTTTCTAAGTCATTGAGAGTGGCATATTTTACACCTTCCATTAATGGACCAAAAGCCTGCTGATAATGAGCATTACCAGTTAACTTAACAGAACCTGTAGTACGTCCATGGAATGACTGATGGAATGCAATGACTTCACTATCAGCCTTATGGTGTTTTAAGAAGTAGTATTTACGTGCAAGCTTTAATGCCCCTTCAGTGGCTTCTGCACCTGAGTTACAGAAGAATACCTTTGAAAGATGTGTTGCTTCTACTACTTTCTTAGCTGCTTCAATAGCAGGAACAGTATAGAAATAGTTAGACACATGAGTTAATGTCTTTAACTGCTTTTCTACTGCTTCTATATAAGCAGGATAACCATAACCAAGTGAATTAACACCAATACCACTATAGAAATCTAAGTATTTATTACCTTCTGTATCATAGAGATATACGCCTTCTCCATGATCTAAAACAGTATCATATCTGCCATAAGCATGAAGAAAATACTGTTCTCCTTCTTCATAATACCCCATTACATCTCCTCCTGATAATTCAAAATGATTTTCATATACATATCCACAACAGACTGTAATACAGATTCATCAAAATTAAATGTACCTGTATGGAGTCCGCTTTGGAATTCCTTTGTTTTAGTACCGACAAAGATAAATAGACCTTTTACCTCTTTCTGATAGAAAGAGAAATCCTCAGCAAGCATGAGTGGTTCATCTAATTCTTTTAATGACGTGATGGATGAGACATAGTTAAATAGCTTTTTATCATTGATGACAGCTGGATAGAATGGTGGACAGCTCCACTCAATTTGACATCCATAGGCTTCTTCAAAACCTTTATTAATACGTCCTATAGAATCTGTGAGATGTGCAAACATTTCATCACTATAACAACGTACTGTACCATGGAATTCTGTTTCCTTGGCAACACTATTACGTGCTGTACCACCATGAATTTCTCCAATATTCATAATAGCTGGATGGAATGGTGTCTTCATTCTTGTCAGAATATGCTGGTATTCATTAATTAAAGAACAAGCAATAAGTAATGAGTCTACACCTTCATGAGGTAAACCTGCATGGGCGCCTCTTCCTATGACTTTTACATCTAATTCACCACATTCAGCCATTAAACCACCTGGTTTAGACGCAATCACACCTTCATCTAATAGAGGCATGAGATGAATACCAAAAATAGATTCTACATTAAACTGTTTTAATAAACCTTTTTCACAGACAATGCGTGCTCCTCCAGGAGATTCTTCTGCAGGCTGGAAGATTAAAAGAATATCATAAAGAATAGGTTCTTTATTTTCTTTTAAAGCCTTCGCAAAGCCGAGAAGTGCAGTCATATGGCCATCATGTCCACATGCATGCATGATTCCTTTATGGGTAGAGGCAAAGTCTACACCTGTTTCTTCATTGATAGGTAAGCCATCAATATCTGTTCTAAAAGCCACTGATTTACCATAGCCATGATCAATAAAGACATAGAGTCCTGTTTCTAATAATGGCTGTGGCTGATACCCCATCTTTTCTAGTTCGGCTTTTAGATAAGCTGTTGTTTGTGTCTCTTCTAATCCTAGCTCAGGAATCTGATGTAGATCCCTGCGCCATCTCTTTAAATCATCCATGATTAGATCTTTCTTAAATCATCCATTAACTGAGTCTTATCTTTTGTCTGGTCGTCTTTTTCTTCTTTTACAATACGAGCTGGGTTACCAACTACTACTGCACCTGCTGGTACATCCTTAGTAACGATAGAACCTGCACCTACGACAGCACCCTTACCAATTCTTACACCTTCAATAACAACCGCATTGGCACCAATTAATACGTCATCTTCTAAGACAACTGGGTTTGCTGAAGGGGGTTCAATAACACCTGCTAACACTGCACCTGCACCAACGTGACAATGTTTACCAACTTCTGCACGTCCTCCAAGTACTGCACCCATATCAATCATAGAACCTTCACCAATCTTAGCACCAATATTGATAACTGCACCCATCATAATAACTGCGTTATCTCCGATAGTAACATGTTCACGAATAAAGCAGCCTGGTTCAATACGAGCATTGATATTTGTCATATCAATCATAGGAATCGCACTATTACGACGATCCTGTTCCATATAAGTTTCTGTAATCTTATCTTTGTTTTCTTCTAAATAAGTACGGATTGCATCTAAATCTCCAATACAGATTTTTGAATCTTCTGTACCAAACATCTTGAATCCTTCAGCCTTAGGTAAATCATGACCATTGATATATACCTTGACTGGTGTCTGTTTTTTCGCATTTCCAATATACTGGATAATTTCTTCTGCAGTTTTAAGCATACTCTTCCTCCTTTAATGTACCTTCAAAAGTAGTCCTTGCAGGACCTGTCATAAATATCTTCTTATCACGGAGTTCAATCTGTAAATGACCCCCTAACAATTCTACATCCACTTTCTCATCACACTTGTTGTTGAGATAACTTGCATACATCACAGCACATGCACCTGTACCACAAGCCATTGTTTCACCACTGCCTCTTTCCCATACACGCATCTTTAGATGTTCTCTATCAACAACCTTTACAAATTCTGTATTGACTGATTCAGGGAATAAAGAAGCATGCTCAAACTTAGGACCAATTGCTTCGATATCAAAATCAAGTGTATCTACATACTGGATGACATGCGGATTACCCATAGAAACAGCTGTACAATAATATGTATTGCCATCTATTTCAATAGGTGCATTCACCATCTCTACTTTAGAATAATTGACTGGAATATCAGAACATAGAGTAATTGGTTCACCCATGTCTACACAGACACTTACGACCTTTCCATCTTCTACATTCAATTCACAGGTTCTTATTCCTGCAAGTGTTTCAATCTTCAATGTTGTCTTATCAGTTAAGCCTTGATCATACACAAATTTAGAAAAGCAGCGGATTCCATTTCCACACATCTTTCCTTCACTTCCATCAAGGTTGAACATACGCATTCTGAAATCACATGTTTCACTTGGTAAGATGATAATGACACCATCACTGCCAATACCTATATGACGATTAGATACCTTCTTGATAAATGTTTCATCTGTTGGAACATCCTGATTGATTCCATCAAAGTAAACATAGTCATTCCCGATACCTTCCATTTTCAAGAATTTCAACATTTTCTTTTACACCTTTCTTGTTCATACTCTGAACTTAATGAAAGTATAACACAAAATTATCACTGTGACACTAACTAATATTTATACAAATTATCATAAGAATCGATGATCATAATCGTCTTTTCATCAATAATAGTAAAGAGATATTTCACAATATCATGATGTAAGGCAACGCATCCCATTGTATAGTCATGTGTACCAAAACAATGAAAGAAATAAGCACTGCCCCTCCCTTTAATACACTCCTTATTATAGTTAAAGAAAGCTGTGTATTCATAAGGTTTAGTATAATCTATCAAGTGTTCATCATTCTCTTTTGTACAATGAGAATGGTCCCTAGTCTTTTCATCCACAAACTCATTATAATACTGTTCACCACACCAATAATCATCTTCAGTAATCTGATGATAATCCATCTTTGTGCCAGGATCTGGTGCAATACCCATGAGTTTTCCAAAAGTATATTCACCTATAGGTGTTTGTCTTGCGCCTTCTTTTCCTTCACCTATGCCTCTTTGTCCAATAAGTGCTGGTGTTTGTAAGACAAGCTCCCATTTTTCTTCTTTCTTATAATAATAGAATGTCGCATGACTTGTATCATAATGATCGACGCAAACCAAAAAGAGCTGATCTGTTTTCTTTGATGCTTTTAAAGAATCTATATCCATGTAAATCCCTCCCTTCCTCATTATATGAAAAAACAATCCGAAAATACAATTCCTTTCAGATTATTGACAAATTCAGATATTTAAAACCATCTATAAGACCTGTTGAGCTGTTCACAGGTCTTTCTCATCAAATTGATGAGTCATTTCTATTATTACATCCCATTTATAAGAAACAAAAAAGTCGCAAGACCACAAATTTTCTTAATTGAAGTGTGGACACTTACGACATTAACTATACATTCAATTTTGTTTACTTACAGTCTAGAAAAGATAGCTTTTATCTTCTTTCTAGTAATGTCTAGCATAATATTCATCAAATGTTAATTGACTCTCTTCTGCCTTTTTAGCTAAATCTTTACCCACATAACGAATATGCCATGATTCATAATGATACCCTGTCAAATCGTCTTTATCCTTTGGGTAACGTAGAATAAACCCATATTGACTCAATTGACTTAAAAACCATTTATAGCAAGGATGATTAACAATATCTTCATATTTGTATTGATCTAAAGCAACATCAAGTCCTAGACCTGTTGTATGCTCACTATGACCAGGTCGTGAACATGTTTCATCGGCCTTTGCAACATCGTAGGTTTCTACCATATGATTATAGATTTCTTTTTGCCAAGGTGTAGAACGATAGCCAGAAGTTACATATAACTCAAAGCCCTTTTGATAACAAGCCTCTTGTAAAGCAATAAAATCATCATATAAGACTTTTCGAGCAGTGTGTTTACTATAGAGAAGACCATACTTTTTAGCTTTATTATTAATTTCTACAAGATCATCGGGTGCATAGTTTTCATCTAACTGATAATATTTATTCACAATGGTATTTAAATCATTAGGATGTTCTTGTTTTATAATATGATCATAGAAATCATAATCACGATTCATATTTACAAGTGTAACAATCTCTTCTTTCGTTAGATGAGGATGCTTACTTTTATATAAATTATAACGTTCTTTGTATTCTGAATGTTCATAACTTATAGTTTTTATTTTTTTACTTACAGATTTTTCTTTAGGCAAGAAACAGAAAAAACAGATCAATAATGCAAAAACAAGTGTTATTAATAGAATTCTCTTCTTTTTCATAGAACAACCTCGATTTCTTCTTGTTAATCATTTGTTCAAAACAATATACCGTTATAACATTTTCACTAAAATCAAAATATAAGACTGCTCACATTAGTTTATCAACAACGAAAGGAACTATATGAAAATACAGTTCCTTTATTTGTATAAAATAAAAACTCCGATTACTCGGAGTTATTTTCAAATGGGGCGGCTGATGGGGATCGAACCCACGAAATGCCGGAGCCACAATCCGGTGTGTTAACCGCTTCACCACAACCGCCATATCTCTCGCAAGAGACAAGTAAGATTATATACAAGTCTTAGGGGTTTGTAAAGAGGAAATTTAATTTTTTTAAAAGAAATTTAAAGAAATTTAAAATCCCAGGATCAACCTGGGATTTATGACTATTTTGTCTTATGAATAAACTTAAATGTGAATGCTGAACCTAATGCAGCTTCATATACAATACCTGTATATTTCTTATTCTGTAATGATGCAGCACCCTTCTGGAATACTGGTAATACAGCATATTCACTCATACAGATATCTTCTGCCTGATAAAGCATTTGCCATCTCTTCTTAGCATCTCTTTCTGTAGTAGATGCATCAATGAGCTGATCATACTTCGCATTACTATATTTACCATAGTTATTTGAGTTACCTGTAGAAACAAGGTTCAAATAAGTGATTGGATCTGGGAAGTCTGGTCCCCATCTAGCACATGAGATATCAAAGTCGCCTGATTTCTGACGTTCTACACGGTCTTTCTTAACAGTTGCAACCATTTCGATATCTAAACCTTTAAGTTTCTTGAAACAAGCCTGTAAGTATTCTGCTTCAGTATCTGCAGGAGTTTCATCTGTACCATAAAGTAATCTTAATTTTAATGAAGAAACACCAAGTTCTTTTAAGCCTTGATCAAAAGCAGTCTGTGCTTCTTTTAGATTATATTCAGTATAATCTTTACCTTCTGAACGATACTCTTTACCATCTGGTCCGTAAGTGAAATCAGCACTTACAAAACCATCTGCTTCTCTAGAGCCATCTTTTAAGACTTTATTACATAAGTCTTTACGATCAATAGCTAAAGATAATGCTTTACGAATATTTGTATTCGCAAGAGCCTTGTTGTTGAAGTTCAAATATAAATAATACATATAACCCTGTTTGAACTTTACAAGGCTATCTTTACCTTCATACTTATCTACTAGAGCTGAGTTAATAGTCGCAAAATCAACTTTACCATTATCAAATGCGGCAGCTGCAGTCTTAGGATCCTGAACAAGATACATATTTAAACCATCTAGTTCAATCTTATCTGCACCATAGTACTTATCATTCTTTACAAAAGTGATCTTATTAGACTTAGTCCACTTTGTTACCTTGAATGGACCATTCGCAAGTAAGTACTTCGCATCAGTGGCATATTTAGAACCACACTTTTCAACGAATTTCTGATTCTGTGGATAGAAGCATGGGAATGTCATGATATCTAGGAAATAAGGACATGGCTGAGATAAAGTAACCTGTAATGTCTTCTTATCCTTTGCTTCAACGCCTAATTCCTTGATCTTATCACCTGCAGTTGTGCCAAGTTCTGCTAGTTCATCTGCATTCTTAATACATGCGCCTTCTTTACCAAAGATATAAGCATAGCTACCTGCATTCGCAATCAATTTTCTCCATGAATAAACGAAATCATCTGCAGTCAAGTCATCACCATTAGACCATTTCGCATTCTTTCTAATAGTGAAAGTATAAGTTAATCCATCATCTGATACTTTATAAGATGAAGCTGCAGCTGGTACTAGTTTTGTACCACCCTTTGCAGTGATATCCATGAGTCCTTCACTAAATGCATGAATCGCATTAAATGAAACACCATCATCAGATACACTTGAATCTAGGGATGTAACATCTGCTTCACTTGAAAAGTTATAAATCGCTTTATCATCTGAAGTAGAACCACATCCCACTAACATAGAAGCAGCCAAGGCTGCTGCCACTATAATCTTGAGACTTTTCATAAAATCCCCTCCATTTATAATCTTGATATTAACTATTATACTCTAAAACGTTTTCTTTTGTACAGGATTTTATTTATTAGATTGATAAATTTTTATTATATTTCTTTGAATTCAACTAAAGTGACTTGTTTATTTTCTTTTGTTTTCTTAACATCAATAATTCTTTGATTAGAAGACCCTCTGAATTTAAGACGTGCATCTTTTAATTCATTCACAAATGGTCCATCCACTAATACATCTACATAATCCAGTAATGGCTGTTCCCATTCCATGATTTCTTCATATAAGAATGAAGAGTACACCCAGATAGATTTAGTAGGACATTCTTTCTTGATATGTTTGAGTAATTCTAAAATATCATCTCTGTTTTCTTCTTCAAAAGGTTCTCCACCTAAAAGTGTGAATCCTGCAATATGGGGTTTATTAATAAGTTTAGTTAATACATCTTCTAAATCAGATGTAAAAGCCTTGCCTCCATTAAAATCCCATGTTTCCTGATTAAAACAGAATGGACAATGACGATGACACCCTTGAGTATAAAGAGATACTCTAATACCTGGTCCATTCGCAATATCTACTTCTCTTATTTGTGCATAACGCATCTTTTTCACCTCACAAAGTTGTATTATATACTTTACTCGTCATTTAGTACACGAATAAATGATAATGGAAGTTCTAAACCATTGTCTTCAAGAAGCTTTTTATTGGTTAAAATTTCTTGAGTGAGTCCATCTGCAACAAGTTTTCCATTAGATAATAATAGAACACGATCACATGTATCATAAATAAAATCTAGATCATGGGATGCAATAAGCATCGTATAAGGGAGTTCATTGAGTACGTTGATCAGTCCACGACGGTGTCTGGGATCTAATGAAACAGAAGGTTCATCAAATAATAGAATATCAGGACGCATAGAAAGGACTGTCGCAATGGCAGCTCTTTTTTTCTCTCCACCAGATAAACGATAGATCTTCTCATGCTTCTTTTCCTGCATATGTACTAGATCGAGTGCGTTATTGATACGTTCTTCTAAGTCTTCTCCTTGTAATCCTTCATTCAATGGACCAAAGGCGACATCTTCATATACAGAAGACATAAAAAGCTGATTATCTGAATCCTGGAAGACATAACCAATATGAGAACGGATGGAGGCCAGATTTTGATTATTCATATCTAAATCTGTGACTTTCAGTTCTCCCTGACCATGTTCTATACCGATAATTGTTTTAAGAAGTGTAGATTTTCCTGCTCCATTGCAGCCAATAAGTCCTACTTTTTCACCTTTTTGGATATGAAAAGTCAGATCATCTAATATAATACGATTCTCTATATAAGAAAAAGAGAAATGATTCAGTTTAATCATAATGTCACTGTCACTCCTTTCAAGAATAGTAGTAACACACACATAATACCAAATGTAAGTTTAGATAACTTATAATCATATTGTTGTGATTGTAATGGCATGACACCTTTAAAACCTCTTAACATCATAGATTGATATACATTCATGGCACGATCAATAGAACGAAGCATCATTGAACCAACTAATGTTCCCCATGTCTTTATAGAAATACCTTTCTGTCCTGGTGCACGTAAGCTATAGGCAAGCAAAGTTTTATCTGTTTCTTTAAAGAAAAGAATGAGATATCTTTGTATTAACATGATGACGACAATAAGAGATTGAGGCACTCTTAGTTTAGATAAGCCCATACAGAGTTCCTCCATGGATGTTGTGGTCATCAGTATATAAGAGAATAATAGGGCAAATATTCCTTTTAATGCGAGCACAATAAAACAAGTCATTCCATATCCTTTAAAGAATAAGAAAGGTGTTCCCATAAAGAGTAGTAAAGCCACTAATGGTTTGAGTTCTCCTAAACAATAAAAAAGATTGATTTCTCCTAATAATGAAAATAAAAGTAATGGTAAAAACATGACTAAGATATAGAAATCATGAATAGAATAAGAAGCAGTGATTATCAAATAAAATAATACAATCAAAATCTTATAAGTGGGATGAATGGCAGAAAGAATGGTTGTACGCTTAGAAAGTGCATCAATTTGATGCACTCTCTTAATGGCTTTCTGTATGTTTTTCATGATAACGATGAATGAGCATATAGAGTCCTATCACAATTAAGACTCCTACAATTCCTGCAAACATCCCACCTAAGATTGATTCGTGTCCTGCAATATTATAGTCAGGTAATAATGCAGTGAGTTCCTGAACACGCGAAGATAATGAATAAAGAGCTCCTTTATGTTGTAGTTCTGTAGAACCAGTTAATTGTAAAATAGACCATTCTAATCCATCAGGAAAAGCACTTGCGAAGATTGATAAGATACCAGCAACTGCGACTGATAGACCACCAAATAATGCAAGAAGCTTCTTTTTAGATGTTTTCGCAAGTTTCGTTGTATGTCCCTGCCAGATGAGTTCTGGACGTGCTTCATAAATAAATGATAGAACTAAACCTGTAATAATACCTTCTACCGCACCTATTGCCAGATGAATAGGCTGCATGACTCCAATAAATAAGTTCCATGGGAGTGCAGTGATTCCTGATAATTCTGTTTCTACAACAACTGAGAAAGCACCTAATTGTAAAGAGATGATAGAACCTAAGATAGAGGCAATCATCAAATTCTTCTTAGAGAGTTTCTTACTGATAATTGGCTTAAATATCAACATTGAAGAGATAAAACAGCCATAAAATGCCATATTCCATATATTACATCCTAGTGCAAGTAATCCACCATCCGCAAAAAGCAGACATTGTATTGCTAGTATTCCTACCATTGTTAAAAAACCTGCATAAGGACCTAGTAGTGCTGTTAACATCAATCCTCCTGTTAAGTGTCCAGATGAACCAGTTCCTGGAATAGTAAAGTTGATCATCTGTGCCGCAAAGACAAAGGCACCCATAACACCCATCATTGGGAGTTTCTGTGGATCATTTTCTTCTTCTAGTTTTTTAATTGAATAAATAGTCATTGCACCTGATGCCAGATACATCGTTGTTGCAACAGCAGGTGAGACTAAGGCGTCAGCCATATGCATATTATTTTTCCTCCAGTTTAATATCCTGACTACCACTTCTAAATCCTTCTAGATCAAGTGTTATATAGTCATATCCTAATTCTTTAATAAATAAGACAATCTCTTGACGTTTATCCATGCATTTCATAAAAGCATCCTGATCAATTTCTAAACGTACTAAGTCATTATGTATTCTTGCACGTACATTATAAAAACCACATGTATGAAGATAATCTTCAATCTTTTCTACTTTACGCATTTCCTCATAGTTAAGTAATGTATTATAAGGAAATCTTGTCGCAAGACATGGTGAAGAAGGCTTATTGGCTGCTTTTAAGTTATAGGTAGAAGCCAGTTCTCTAATTTCTTTTTTAGTCATATTCGCCTCTAACAATGGACTATGTAGACCTAATTCTTGAATAGCTTTAATACCTGGACGATATTGTTTCAAGTCATCTGCATTTGTACCTTCAAGAATAGTAGAGATACCTAAAGAATGTGCGAGTTCCTTTACCTTGGTAAACATATACTTCTTACATAAATAACAGCGATTGACAGGATTATTTTCTATTCCTGCGCCTTCTAATTCATCTACATGAATAACTTTATGAATAGTTCCTATGTCTTCAGCCATTCTTTTGGCTTCATCTGCTTCCATCACAGGATGTAAAGCTGTTTGAATAGTAATGGCATAAACATGTGTATGGTATTTCTTTGATGCTTCAACTGCCATTTTTAATAGGAGTGTACTGTCTACTCCACCTGAAAAAGCAATCATGACATCCTCATGGACATACTCATCAATGATGGTTAATAGATTCATAATAGCTCCTTTCCAACAATTGATAAACATCAATAATAGATAAATTATGCTTTTCACTGAGTAACTTCGCACTTTCATATTCAGGATAAGCTCTTTTATTTCCTTCTATATCAACTACCTTAAATACTGCATCACCTAAAGGTGTAGAAATAGTCTCAAAGGTTCTTTCAAGAACTGTACGTTCCATGTAAGTACGTCTAATACCAATCGTGCTTGTTTCTTTAAAGATGATTGTCTCTAATTCTTTTCTTTGACTTTCATCACATAATACATTGAGTAAGTAAGCAGGTCTGTTCTTTTTCATCATTACAGGAATATAATGAACATCTTTTGCACCATGAGACATTAATAATTCCATGACATGACCTAATACTTCTCCTGTGCTATCATCAATATTTGTTTCTAGTTTACATACTTTATCAGTGCCTGGGATCTGTTTCAATCAACATAGCACGAAGTAAGCTTGGTCTTTCATAAGCACGCTTACCTGCTCCTACACCAGTCTTTTTAATTGTGAAGGTAGAAGGAAGTGTATGAGATGTCACAATAGAGGCGGCAATAGCAGCACCTGTAGGAGTGACTAATTCACCTTTAATCATATCAATATGAATAGGTAAATGATGACTTGATACAATATTGTTTACTGCAGGCACTGGAATAGGTAAAGTACCATGAGCACAATGTACAGTTCCTGTTCCTTCATAAATAACAGGAATATAGACTTCATCAATAC
This sequence comes from uncultured Catenibacterium sp., assembly GCA_900540685.1. Classification (GTDB taxonomy): domain Bacteria; phylum Bacillota_I; class Bacilli_A; order Erysipelotrichales; family Coprobacillaceae; genus Catenibacterium. The sequence goes on from UQGS01000006.1 coordinate 47,227, forward strand.
CTAAATCATCAAAACATACCGCTGCAGAAATAATATCTACAATAGAATCTACAGCACCTACTTCATGAAAGTGTACTTCATCTATAGTTGTACCATGGGCTTTAGCTTCTGCTTCACCTAGAATAGTGAAGATCTTTTTAGCCAATTCTTTCGCATGATCTGTCATTTTTGCATGATCAATGATATGTAAAATATCATGAAGATGACGATGTTCATGATGATGGTGATGTGCATGATGTGTATGTTCACCATATAAATAGTCCATATCATGATCATGATTATCATGTTCTAGAATGACATTAAAGTCACAGACATCAAGTCCTGATTTATTGACTCTTGTGATTTCAGTTTTAAAACCAGTCAAAGGTAATGATGAAAGAACTTCTTCTAATACTTCTTTTGAAGCCCCTAAGTCAAGTAAGCTTGCGACAAACATATCTCCACTTATTCCAGAATAACATTCTAAATATAATTGATTCATTTTGATTCCCCCGTTCTATTAATCTGAGTTGCAATATAACCTGCACCATAACCATTATCAATATTCACTACCGCAATACCATTGGCACAGGAATTAATCATTGTAAGTAAGGCACTGACGCCATGGAAGCTTGCACCATAACCAACTGATGTTGGCACCGCAATAACAGGACAGTCTACTAAACCTCCTATCACACTTGCAAGGGCACCTTCCATACCAGCCACTGCAATAATACAACGTGCTGATTGCAAGATATCTAGTTTAGATAATAAGCGATGTATACCACTCACACCTACATCATATAGACGTTCTACATGACTCCCAAAGAATTCAGCTGTCTGTGCGGCTTCTTCAGCTACATTGAGATCTGCCGTACCAGCGCTGCATACAACAATCTTTCCTTTATGTTCCTTTTCTTTTTCTATCTTAATAATATGTGATAATGGATCATATTCAAGTTCAGGAAATTCATTCTTTAAGAGTTCATATTGATGCATTGAGGCTCTTGTCCCAAATACTTCTCCCTGCATATCATATAGTTTTCTTACAATACCAACCAAGTGATCATCTGCTTTTCCCTGGCAATAAATCACTTCTTGAAATCCTGAACGTATTTCTCTATTAGTATCTAATTTTGCATAGCCTAATTCTTCAAAGGCTGATTTCTTAAAGAACTGTTCTGCTTCTTCTACAGAGAGTTCTCCTATTTTTACTTTTTCTAGTATTTCCTTTGTTTCCATAAATCATCACCATCTTAAGATTAACATTAAACCTTGGTTTAGTGTCAAATGTTTTGTATATTCATTATACAATGAGAAAAAAATAGTTCACAAGAACTTGCGAACTATTTATTCTTAATAAAGGATGCCTTCTTTCATCGATATCTTTTCTACTTTATATTCATATTCAAGAAGTTCTTTCTTATATTTCAAGAATGAATGATCTAATAGTACTCCTGCGATAGAATTGATTTCTTCAAATCTAAGTATAAGCTGTTCTTTTCCACAACTTTCTATATATTCCCAAAGCTTATTATATTTAATCATCTTTATTCCTCATAATCATTTTCACAATACCAAGTACTGCAGCATATAATACGCCAGCCACTGGCCATATGATCCATGTCATTTTCCAATTATTTGTCCAGAAACTCCATCCTAGATATATTACAACTACTAAACACCAATAAGCACCTGAAAAATCATCTGTTTTCTTCTTTAAATGTTTCTCTTCTTTTGTGTATTCACCTTCCTGCAAGAGAGTATCATAGCTAGACTTGATCATGCCTGCACGAATAAGAATATTGACACCAATAGAAACAATAATAAGCAATAGACCTACAGATAGACCACATATACTATCATCTGCTTCCATTACACCTGCCATAATAGCAGGAATAACAGAAAGAATACAAAGTACAACACCTATCGCAATATTTCTTATAAAAGCAGGTTCATACTTGTCTCTTCTTTCATGTACCATACCAGATACACCATATTCTGTTTCAAAGCTTTCTTTTTCTAGATGCTGCATATGAGATTCACGCAATCCATAATTCACAAATAGATAGACAGCTATTGCGACCAGTACAAGAAGAAACACTAAACTAAAGCCTATGAGCGTATGATCTTCTGTCATTGTACCTAATACTATAAGAGGTACAGGGCTTAATATACATAGACTTGTCGCATTGGCCACTATTCTTGAACCTTTACTTTTCATATCAAGATATTGATTGGCTTCTTCCATACTTACCTTGATTGTATTAGTTTCAACATATTCATTAAGTGGTGCTTCTTCTATTTCATCCTTCAATAAGTAGTCTGTAGTGACACCAAATAGTTCAGACATCTGAAGTATTCTTTGCAGGTCTGGTATAGATCCTGCACTCTCCCATTTAGAAACAGCCTGTCTTGATACACCTAACTTATTAGCGAGTTCTTCCTGTGACCAGCCATTCTTTTTTCTTTCTTCTATAATCTTATCAGCAAGAATCATATTCATCTCCTCCTTACATACCAAATATACCAATGATGGTAGTTTCCATCTACCAATTCAGGCTGAAAATATGTCAACTGGTGGTTGCAGGAGTTTATTTTCCTATAAACTACAACATAATATGAGACCAATTGCACCTAACACAATAAATAGAAGCCCAATACCTGCTGATTTCTTTCTTTTATTCATAAGTATCTTTTGATGATCATCTATATCTTTAATTGGATATTTTCTTCTTCCAAGTAAATATAATAATAACCCACTTGAGTTATTTCCATTGGTTGCAAGTAGTCCCCATAGTCTAGGATGTTTAAGTCCTCTTGATGAGGCATCTAATATAGTTAACTTATAGATTTGATATGTTGTTTCAATAGCACCTACAAGAGTAACTGCCATACATATCACAAATAATACATTACTCATATAATTCTCCTTATATACGTTTAATAATTTGATACAACAATAGTGACGAACTTACTACAGCTAAGCAGAATACAACAACTAGATAATACTTACTATCTGGCAAGAACATACCTAATGTAATTAATAGAATCATAACAAATATATTAAATAATATTGCGCCTATCAGTTGTTTACTGCTTCTTACTATGTTTGTGCTTTCTTCTAGATGTTCAATCATTCTCTCATCTCCTTTAATGAGCTCATCAAGACTTACTGAATATAGATTACTTAATTCTATGATATTGATAATATCAGGATAAGACTTCTCATTTTCCCAATTAGAGATTGTCTGTCTTGAAACATTTAATTTTTCTGAAACCATTTCTTGTGTAAGATGAGATTTCATACGTGCTTCTTTTAATTGTTTGCCTATTTCCATATCCACACACTTCCTTTCCTGATTATCTTGTCATATAAGTAGTTTAGTGTCTATCAAATATATTTGACATAGGGATTTATATTGATGAACACGCAAAAAAAGACAACCACTAGGTTGTCTTTCAGTGCGAGATCTTCTTCTCAATCATCCCATTAATTTTGAGAATGTATTAGAGATTCATATACAGTTCCTTTACTGTCTTCTAAGGCTTTATTCTTATATTCCTTGCTTTTTGACTCATTACCCATATTTTTGTAGATAACTGATAATAAGAATTCGAGATAGGGAGTATCTTCATTGTTCTTAGTAAATTCATCATCTTCTAGATCAGATTTCAATTCTTCATAATACTTAATTCCACCACTAATTAAAGTATCATTAACCATATCCATCTGTCTATATAGGGCATGATCATTTGTTGTGCTAACCATTTCCAACAAACGATCAATCATAGATGCATTCTTCTTATCTACATATCTATAGAATACTGATTTTGCGAGAGCAGACTTCTGCTTAGAATTCATAGGAACATGATCTATTATATTGTTTACTTGAGAATCTATTTGTTTATCATCATTTAGTTTTAGATAAGCATTTAAAAGTAAATATTCCCTATTAAACGGAGGAATACATATCTTAGCTTGTTTAGTTGCCATTAAGTCTTCTATTGCCTTAATATCATTGTTTTGGAGTAATGTAAGATAATTTTTTAGGAGTTTCTTTCTGACGATTACAGGAATAGTTCCAATAACCGCAATCACAATAACAGCAACAAACATAGCATTCATACTTTTATGCCCCTTTCTCAATCAACTTTATAATATCATTTAATTCATTAATAATTATATCTGCCTGGCTCTGATCTAAGCCAAACTTATCATCTTTTAAAGCCAATACTTTAATACCAGCTCTATTTGCAGCTAATATTCCTTTAGATGAATCCTCAATAATAATAGCTTCATCTTTATTTACATTTAATTCTTTAATTGTATGTAAATATATTTCTGGATTGGGTTTACTTTCTTTGAATTGTTCACCACTTACTATAAGTGAGAAATACTTTCTTAAACCAGCCTGATCCAATGCATTATTAATACTATATAAACTAGAAGAGGACGCTAACGCTATTTTACAATGTTTACTTAAGTGTTCTAAAACGGAATAGATCTGAGGTCTAACGACCGCTTTATAATCACATTCAAATGAACGAAAATATTCTTGAAGAATATTTTTAAATGTAATGAAATCTGTTTTGTTGTTCCACATTGTATATGCTTGTTCATAATATAATTTACTATCAATACCTATGAGAGGAATACAATCACTTACTTGTATTTCTATATCATGCTGTTTAAAAAATCGTATCAAATCATTTATATACATGGTTTCACTATCAAAGATCACACCATCCATATCAAAAATAACTGTTTTAATCGTCTCCATCATAATTCACAAAATTCTCCGTTTTTGCAGCAGCAATAGCCTTAAATTCTTTTAATAATGGATGTTGATAAATAGAGTGTAAGTCATTTGAAACAATAAAGCTTAATAATTGTACAAATGGTAGATATACAAGTGGACATAATTCACTTGAAACAGTATCACTCAAACTTAAAACATGATCATCACTTGATAATTGAGGATTGTTTGAAATTAAATAAGCTCGATTGCTGACTTTTCGCGTAGCCTTATATACTTGTTCTACGCGTCGACTTGCACTATCGTTTCCATCAAAGAAAATCACATTATATTGTGGTGTTAATTGAAGATTTGGTCCATGGATATACTCTTCAATTTCATAGCAGCAACTTGGAATATGAATGGTTTCACCCATTTTTAATGCACTTTCAAGTGCTGTTCCATAATTGGCACCCGCTCCACAACTGTAAACCCAGGACATAGATGTGAAATTCTTATAATGTCGCTGAATAAAGTTTGTAGCCTGATCAATCATTTCTTCATTTAAATCAGCTGCTTTCTTTAATTCATCCAAATATTCAGTCTTTCCAGAATATGCAATTGCGAATAAATCTAAGAATAGCGCAAGTGAAGAAACACCTTTTGTGACATAGCCAACTAATTCTTCGCCCACACCGTATTCAATTACAACATCCGCAACATCTTTTACATCGCTGTTTTTATTTCCTGTTAAACAAATAGCTTTACATTCTTTTTTCTTAATGATTTTTAATGCTTCGATTGCATTTGTACTTAAACCACTCTGTGTAACCACTAAAACTAAGTCGTTCTCTTTAATATCATTTTCATAGTACGTAAATGTATATGGAGTAATGATTCTAACTTCTAAACCACTTACTTTTTCCACAAAACTTCTAGCACAATAGCAAGCATTATGACTTGATCCAGAAGCAACAAGTAAAATACGTTTGATTTCTTTTTGTTGCACTTCCTTCATCAATGGATCAACTAGTGTAGTATACTGTTCAATATTTGTTCTTAATACGCCTGGTGTTTCTTTAACATAATCAAGCATTGTTAATTTATTCATGATATACCCCCAATTAAGGCATAAAAGGTGGAATAAATCCACCCTTTATATTTTAGTATTCTAATCTTCTGTAGTAACGACGGATTTCCATAGGGTGACGAGTTTCGATTTCCATATGAACATCAATTCTGTTGTTTACAGCATGCATTACATGGTGAGATAAGTGTTTACGATATTTTTCACTAATTCCCTTTAATTCGTAATCTTTAGTGTCAATGATTGTGTAGTTTGCACAAATTCTTGGAATAAAGTTAGCTACACGTTCAGATAATGGACGCTGAGCATCTTCACCAATATAGATTGTAACTGGAGTTTCTTTAGTTACGATTTCAAACATACCATGGAAGAATTCATTTGATGTGATTGATTTAGTTTTTAACCATAACTGTTCTTCCCAATAGCACATTGCATATGAGTAAGTAGCACCCCACTGGTTTCCAGCACCTACAAAATAGTGCATTTCATCATTCCAGTGTTTTTTAGCGAATTCAATAGCGAATGGTTCAGCTTTCTTTTCAACTTCTACTAAATCTTCTGCTAAGTATTTATCAAATTCAGCATACATATCATCGTAGTCTTCGAATTCACCATTGTTGAACATGAAACGGTCAGCAACCATGAAGAACTTTAACTGTTCGTTCATTGGGTAAGAAATCTTGTAGTCTCCTAAATCTAATAAGATAGCTTCTTTAGCATCAACAAATGAGATAACTGTAGCACCAACTTCAGATTTAATTTTCTTGATAGCATCAACAACTTCTTTAGTGTTTCCAGTTACAGAAGAGATGATAACAACTGTATCTTTAGTAATACGTTTGTTTCCTGTAGTCAAGTATTCAGCAGCATTTTCTGCCCAAGTTTCAATAGCACTCATTTCTTTCATATGTACTGTAGCCTGCATAGCACTTGCCCAAGTACCACCAACACCTAACCAGCAGATGTTTGAATATCCACGTTCGCAGATTTCATCAACGATTTTGTTGATCTGAGGGCGTAAAGCTAATGCGCCATTTACGCTATCGATTTTTTCCTGTTCATTAAATTTAATCATTTCCATTTTCTTTTCCTCCATATAATTTATTTAAAATTTATTAAACACCTAAGATACCAAAGAATGCTCCGACCAATCCGATCACAACACAGATTAACAACAATGTAGTTGTCTTAACATTTTTCTTTTTCAATAAGTAGAAAACTAATAATGTGAATAATAATGGCATTAAACCAGGCATGATATTATTGAATACATCATTTAATGTAGTTGCTTCATTACCAGAACCAAACTTCAATGGGAAACTGATTGAAACGTTTTCAGCAGTCATACCACCAACAACCATTAATCCTAAAACACTTGCTGCATAAGTAAGTTTTGACATTAATCCATTCTGCTGGATCTTAGCCAAGAATCCACTACCTAATTTATAACCAGCATTCATTAAATAATAACGTAATCCCTGAGCTGGAATATTAAAGATTAACAAGAATAAGATAGGTCCTAAAATATTTCCTTGATTTGCGAGAGATAGACCTACACCAGTCGCAATAATACGTAATGTACCCCAGATGAATGAATCACCAATACCAGCTAGAGGTCCCATTAATGAAACTTTTACATTGTTGATACTTTCTGTATCAAACTCAGGATCATTTGCGTTACTTTCTTCCATAGCAGCACTAATACCTAAGATTAATGTTGCTAACTGTGGAGTTGTATTGAAGAATTCCAAGTGACGCTTCATAGCTGCAACTTGATCTTCTTTATTTGGATATAACTTCTTGATAACTGGTATCATACTGTGGCAGTATGACATGTTCATCTGTCTTTCATAGTTCCAAGACCATTCCAAACCGAATGAACGCCAGAATACCTGATTTAATTCTTTTTTAGTTAATTTATTAGAAGTCGTCATCTTCATCTACTCCTCCTTCTACAGCTGTTTGAGCTGAATTACTACGTAACTGAGTTAATACGATAGCAATGATTGCTCCAAAAATTGCGATTGCAGTTACTGGAATCTTTAAGTATACGCTTAATGCGAATCCTAAGAAGAAGAAACATGCAACGTCTTTGTCCATAATCATCATTAATAATAAACCGAACCCGATAGCAGGTAATAAGCCCATTGTGATCTGTAAACCATTTGAAATCCATTTAGGAATGACATTTAATAAAGCCTGTACAGCAGGTCCACCAGCATAGTAACCACATGCTACGATTACACCGATAATTAAGTTAACACCGAAGAATCCACCTAATAAGTGCATTCTATCAACACCAGCCATATTTCCTTCAGCTGCATATTTATCTGCTTTATGAACAAATGGAGGTAAGATGAATACCATTCCAACGTTCTTTGCGATTAATACTAGTGAAGCAACTGGTAAACCTACAGTTAATGCAGTTTCTGGTCCAGCTCCTGTTGTAATTGTGAAAGCTGTTCCTAATACAGTTCCTGAAATCATTTCAGGTGGAATACTAGCACCAATTGAGAAAGCACCCATGAATGCTAATTCTAATGTAGCACCTAAAGTAACACCTGTTTGTACATCACCAAGTACAATACCTGTTAAAGTACCCATAACTAATGGTCTTGACAACAAACTTGTACCGAATAAATATTCAGCATTTCCAAGCATTGCTACCAAACCAAGTAAAATTGCTTGTACTAACATATTTCTCCTCCTATAAAACTTTTTCTACATTTACTGGATTATCTTCTGGAACCATCTGAATTGTTACATCCACACCTGATTCACATAATCCTTTTAAGATTGTTTCTTCTGCTGGTGTAATATTCATTGCTTTTGAAATATTACGAGTTTCAGCAGTTGCCTTAGTACCACCAAGATTTAATTTTTTGATGTTGCATTCTTTACATAATCTTTCAGCATCCTTAATAGATTCAACTACAGTCAATAATTTATATTTGTCTGTAACACCGCTGTTGATTGCCTTTACTGCATCATCCATACCTTTAATAACTAATTTAACACCACTTGGTTTTGCTAACTTAATTGATGCTTTTCTTAAATCATCTTTCATAACTGCATCACATGCAATTAAGATACAATCTGCTTCAACTGCATTTTTCCAAGAAAAAGCAACTTGACCATGTAACAATCTGTGATCCACTCTTAATAATTTAATCATTCTTTTCTCCTCCTATTAGAAATCTTCATCATCTTCGCTTGTTATTCCATTCATAACAGTCATTCCATCTTTAGCTGCTTCGATCAAATCGTTCGCTTCTGCTAATTCAAGTTTTCCGTTCAAGCCTTTCATTACTGCATCTAATACTAATCCCATGTTCATTCCTGAGAAGACCATTACATTATCTAATACTGCAAGTTTAGATAAAGCTGTGTGAACACTTCCACCTTTGATATCACACAAGATTAAGATTTGTTCATCACTCTCTTTTGCTTCTTTCAAAACTTCTTGATAAAAGTCTTCAGGATTTTGTCCAGGAAGTAAGCTATATGTTTCTATATCCTTAGCTAAATCTCCAACAATCATAGAAACAGAATCTTTCATTCCTTTAGATAATCCTCCATGTGATGCAAGTATGATTTTTGCCATATTCTCCGCACTCCTTTCTTTTCGTTTTAGTTCATGCAAGCTTTGAGCTAGTTTGTAGATCTTTACGCTTAATCTGCACAACTAACTTCCACTTATACTCAAGCAAGCTTCGTGCCAGTTTAGAGATTAATTACGCTTAATCTGCACAACTAACTTCCACTTATACTTAAGCAAGCTTTGTGCCAGTTTGTAGATCTTTACGCATAATCCGTAGAACTAACTTCCACTTATACTCAAGCAAGCTTCGTGCCAGTTTAGAGATTAATTACGCTTAATCTGCACAACTAACTTCCACTTATACTTAAGCAAGCTTTGTGCCAGTTTGTAGATCTTTACGCATAATCCGTAGAACTAACTTCCACTTATACTCAAGCAAGCTTCGTGCCAGTTTAGAGATCAATACGCTTAATCCGTAGAACCAACTTCCACTTATAAACAAGCAAAAAGTGTGCCAATTAATAGCACACTAGTCGTTAATAATATAGTTGTATATATATTCTACTTCTTCATCTGGAATCTCAACATTGTAGTATGTCTTAACTTCTTTCATTGAGATATTTACTTGATCTATAAACTCTTGATGCTTTTCTTTAAAGTCTTGATCAGTAAAGTTTGAAATAGCTTGTCTTGTAACTAATCTTTCTACAAGACAACAGATATGAACATATAATCCAAAGCATGTTCTATTCTTAAATCTCTTATGTAAGATATTCTGTAGATGATCAATTGCTTTCGCAACATGTTCAAGCAGTTTATCTGGATTTAAAATAGTTAAGTTATTCATGACATTGGATAATGTGAAGTTACGTAAGATATTCTTTTCAAATATCTCCATCTGTTCTTTAGACATATACTTTCCAAAGTATATCTCTATCGCATTCTGCCCCTCATTAATGATCAATTCCTGTATACCGATATATTTCATAGATTCAATGTTAGGATCAAGTGTTCCAATAACACATACAACTTCATAATCATTCATTAACTGATCATAGACCTGTTTACGTATTAAAGCAGGATAATCATAAGTTATTATTTTTAGTTTTGAATCTTCAGGTAGAGAGTTAAATAAGATTTCTTTAATCTTATTTGCTGTACCAACACCTGATGCACAAGAACAGATCACAATAGGGTCTTTCTTTTTCTTAAGTTCTACATGTGTTTTATAGATGTTTTCCTTAAGAATAGAATCAATGACTTCAGTCACTGTTTTATTAAGTTTAATACCCTGCCCTATTTCTAAAGCACATTTTGTATTGATGTTATTGACTAAAGCGATATCCGCATTACTTGTATCTAATCCTTGATATATTTCTTCAAGAGAACCCATATCAACTAATAAATAAAGCTTTGAGATATTACCAACATGTGCAATATAATCATTGATCTTTCTTGTAATAGTCTGCACATCCACATCTAATGGCATATCAATCGCATCAAATATATAACTATTCAACATTCTATTTGCTGCTTCTGCAATAGAACTTGCAGTTGAATAACCATGTGCAATAATAATCGCAATTGTGAGATCTTCACCTGAATGGGCAAAATACTTAATCATACAAATACAGATGATACATTCTACAAAGTCATCAATATCCTGATTCATATTATTCTTTAGGTAATGAGAAACATCCTGTCCTATTTCATATTCACGATGGAATTCAAGTTTAAGATATTTCTTCAAGTTCTTCACTTCATCATAATTCTCATTGATCCAGTTATTAGTCAAATAAGTATTCTTAGAGAACTCTGACACATATGTAGCGATTGCTATTAATTCATTATGTGAAGTTCTAAAGCCATAATGTTCAGTGATATTATTAAATATCTTTTCTAGATAGTTTGTAAGATATTCAATTGAATCAGCACGATTATCATTAAATATAAGCTTTTCAAAGTATCTATCTACAGTATTCTGGGATTTTACTGCAAATGACTGATCTCTTTTAATACTAATTAATGATTGATAAAAATCTTTAATAATACCCTGGTCTGATACAGGAAGTAATGTATTAAGAGATACTAGCTTATGCTTCTTCATAACCAAAGAAGAGACATCTATACTATTCCTAATACTATCAGGTAAATCATATGCATGAATTTCTAATGTGTCTGAACTACTTTTATATAACGCACTTACACAGCTTGCCTGAATCGTATTAGTTAGTTCACCAATGTTCCCTACAAATGTATGATTCAGTAATAACTCATAGACATTAGATGAAATGAGAATTGTTTTGTTTACACGTTTCTCTTCATTCTTTAAGAAGTTATACATGAGTTCTAGCTTTTCATTTTCTCCTCTTTGTGCAAGAGATGGAATAGTGAGAATAACTGGAATACGTCTTAAGAAAGTTTTTAATAACGCTTTTTGTGGTACTTCTGTTGTCGCAAATATAATTCTACATTTTGATTTATACCACTTATTATTATCACCTACTAAGTGATAGATTCCCTGGTCCATATAAAGGAATAGTTTTTCCTGACATTCAGCATTTAAACAATGTACTTCATCTAAGAACAATACACCACCATCCGCAAAGTGTAATAAACCTAAGTTATCACTATCAGCACCTGTAAATGCACCCTTTTTATAGCCAAATAGATTGGCTGTGAGTAATTCTGGGTTATTGGCATACTCTGAACAGTTCACCTGTACAAAATTCTTAGATGCATCAATTAAGCCTGTATCTACACAATATTCATATGTGAGTTTAGCCATAAATGATTTACCAGTACCAGTTGGTCCATAGAACAACATCGGTAATCCAACTGGTGGATAAGAAACTGTTGCCTTAATCTTCTCTACAATCTGATACATGCTTTCATTAGATCCAATAAGCTTTTCAAAGTTCTTTAATTCTGTCTGATTGTTTAATTCTGCTTCCAATTCATCTAATGATCTGTATTCATCTGATGAGAGCTTCTTCTTATATTTTCTTTCAAGAGAATCTCTTGAAAGATATAAGATAGGACTTGATTTGATTTTAATAAGTTTTTTCTCATTAAAAAGTTCATTTAATAATCTTGTCACTTGATTTCTGCTTAGTTTTAATTCTTTTGATAATTGGATGGATTGACATTCATCATATGAATTTTGATCCATTTTCCCATTAATCAACAACATTATTTTTTCTTCCAATGAAATCACCTCATAGTTCATCATAAAGCAAATAAAACTTGTACGCAACAGTAGTTACTAAGTATAATATTTAGATAAATATCTCAATATTAATTGGCACGAATTTTGCTATATATTGATGAGAGGTGATGAATATGAAACAGAAAATGCAATATATTCAAACATTGAAACAAACATTAAAATTAAATCAAAAACTATTAAAATCCTTAGATTTCTTGACTGACAACATTGATGATATCAACAAAGTGATACAGGATATACTTGAAACGAATCCTTTTTTAGAATTAAAATCACCAATGAATTATGACAACCAGCAATTTATTGAAAGCATCTCTAATAATCGCACATTAAAGGATGATCTGTATTATCAATTATATGCATGTACACAACCTTATAATGAAGATGTCATGACTTATTTGATCGAATCACTAGATGATAGTGGGTTCTTATCTTATACTATTGAACAATATGTGAGTGACCTTCATATTGATCAAGATACACTTGATACACATTTAGATATATTACGTTCATTTGAACCTAATGGTGTAGGTGCCTCTGATGCAATTGATTCTATTCTTATTCAGTTAAAAAATAATAACAAAACTAAAAGCTATACACTATTTAGAGATTATCAGGATGTCATCTTAACTCAGAATTATTCACTTATTAAACAGAAAACAGGTTTAAACAAAGAAGAGATAGACCACTTATTCTATGAAATACGTTCTTGTAATCCATTTCCTTGTAATATGTACAATACATCTCATGATGATTATGTATCTCCTGATATACTCATAGAAGTAGAGGATTCAGATATTACTATTACACCAATTAATCAGCCTGATCTCATGGTGAATGATACTCTATATGAGAAGGTGAAGAATGATGAGAATATGAAAGCTTATTTTAATGAAGCACATTTCTTGATTGAGAATATGACAAAGAGAAATCAAACTGTTCTTATTGTTGCAAATGCATTAGTGAATATACAAAGTGGATATTTCTTATATGATGATGAGTTATTCCCATGTACATTATCACAGCTTGCTAGTGAAACAGGATTCCATGAATCTACTATTTCACGTACATTAAATAATAAATACTATAGTTTTAATGGAACAGTCTACCCTCTTAAGAAGTTACTTGTTTCTCAAACTGCATCAGGAGATAGCAGCGATTCTATTAAAAAAGCTATTGTTGAACTAGTAGATAGTGAGGATAAAGAACATCCTCTTTCAGATAATCAGATTCTTAGTCAGCTTGAAGAATTGGATCTACATTGTTCGAGACGTGTAATAGTTAAATATAGACAACAATTAAATATTCCTTCTTCTACTAAACGTAAGGTTCTTAAATAAGGCTGTGACTTGTTCACAGTCTTTTCACATAAAGAGTAACTAAATAGACTTGGGGTTAACTCAAGCATTAAAAACTGCCAGGGGTGTGAACTCCTGGCAGTACTTTTAGGCTGTAAACTATTTAGGGGCAGTTTTCCCCTTTCCTACTTCTCTCAATTTTCTGAATTCCCAGAAAATTCTTATAAATACTATGATTAATATAACAAATTCTGCACCGACAAGAAATTTGTAAGTAGCACCAGACATATAAGAAGCACTCTCTGTTAAATGATGAAGAGACAAAATTATATATGCTGCGAGTGCTACCGAACATGCAAAAGACAAAAAGTGATAAATTTTCTCTGACTTATTCTTCATAAAATTTTCCTCCCAAAGATTATATGATTAAGCTATTTTTTTGAATAATCATCTTCTTTTAAAAGATTTCTCTGTTCAAATGATATCATTTATATTTTTTATGAGAAAATTTTATCAAGGAGTCTTTAGCTTTTCAACATTTTGCTATATTTTATTGAAAATTGGCAGTGGAAAGGCATGCCACTAATATTATGGGGTTAATTTCTTTGCCAATACAATCTTCTAGGATAATAAACTACCATTTGAATACCCATAATCAACAGGTAACGATTTAAGAGAAATACGGAGCAGAAATATTCAGGATATATACTATCTGTCTATGACTGATAGGAAATGATTTCTATAGGTATTTCTTGGTTTTATCCATAACAGTCTTTCCCATATTTCTATGGTTAAATCTATTCTCCTGTTCATTCAGGAATAAAGGCATCCCTCTTTTAGTTATTCCATGATATATCACAGTAATACTACTTTTAATATTACCGATTATTATATGCGCTCTAAACATAGTAAATAACCGAAAAATCACCACCCATTTGCAAAAGAAGAGCTTTAAATAAAAAGAGATAACCAGTCATGGTTATCTCTCAAGGCTTTCCTAGTTATTTTCTTGATATACTCTATTGTCTAAATGTACAAAACGTTCTTTGATTTCCTGTGTACGTCCTTTATTCCAGAAGTTATCACCAAGATAACCACATGTTCTACGACATACATTTAATGTCTTATGGTTTCTATTACCACAGTTAGGACAATACCATTCATTGTTTTCATCTAATAAGATTTCTCCAGAGAAACCACATTCCTGACAATAGTCAGACTTCGTATTGATTTCAGCATACTGGATTGTTTCATACATATAGTTAATTAATTCTTTCATTGCATCAAAGTTATTAGTCATATTAGTGACTTCTACATAACTAATAGCTCCTCCAGAAGAGATTTTCTGGAACTTTGCTTCGAATCCTAATTTCGCAAATGCATCAATCTGTTCTCTTACATTTACATGATATGAGTTAGTAATATAGTCTTTATCTGTTACACCAGGTACGACACCAAATCTCTTCTTTAATGCACGTGCTAATGTATAAGTAGTAGATTCTGCAGGAGTACCATATAAGGCAAATCCTAAACCAGTATCCTTTTTCCACTTATCACATGCATTTCTTAATTTCTGCATGATTTCAAGAGCTAATGCATCGCCTTCTTCAGAAGTATGAGACTGTCCAATTAATGCGACTACACATTCATATAAGCCGATATAACCTAATGATAATGTAGAATAACAAGTATCTAATAATGAATCAATCTTTTCTCCTGGTTTTAATCTTGCGATTGCACCATACTGCCAATGAATTGGAGAAATATCTGAAGGAGTGCCCTTTAAGCTTTCATGTCTTAACATTAATGCTTCATAACATAAATCTAAACGTTCATCTAGGATCTTCCAGAATGAATCCATATTCTTATTTGCGGATAAACCTACGTCAGTTAAGTTAAGTGTTACAACACCCTGGTTAAAACGACCATACCACTGATATTCACCTTTTTCGTTCTTCCATGGAGATAGGAATGAACGACATCCCATACATGGGAATACCTGTCCTTCATAGTTTTCTCTCATGATCTTTGCACTGATGAAATCAGGCATCATACGCTTAGATACACACTTAACAGCTAAATCTGTTAAATAACGGTACTGTGAACCATCAGGGACATTATTATCATCTAATACATAAAGTAATTTAGGGAATGCTGGAGTGACATAAGCACCTACAGGATTCTTCATACCGATATATCTCTGTTTTAAGATTTCTTCAATTAATAAAGCTGTTTCTTCAATATAGTCTGGTTCTTCTCTTAAATACATGAAAATAGATAAGAATGGAGCCTGACCATTAGTTGTAGAGAATGTATTGATCTGATACTGGATAGTCTGTACACCCGCTTTGATTTCTTCATGAAGACGAGATTTTGCGATCTTTTCAATCTGTTCTTCAGTATAATCAATACCTACTTCTTCGCCTTCTTTTCTTACAGCCTTTAAGTGTTTCTTATATGATACACGTACATAAGGTGCTAAATGAGAAATAGAGATTGTCTGTCCTCCATATTGACCATTGGCTACCTGCTGAACAATCTGAGTTGCAACAGTACATGCTGTCTGTAAAGACTTAGGTGTTTCAATGAGTTTATCATTGATTACTGTACCATTCGCAAACATATCCTTTAAGTTGACTAGGTCACAGTTATGCATCTTCTGGATATAGTAGTCCATATCATGGAAGTGAATAATACCATCATCATGTGCCTGTACAATCTTTGGTGGTAATAACAAACGGCGGCAATAGTCTCTAGAGAATTCACCTGCAATTAAGTCTCTCTGAGTCGCAAGGACTGTTGCATCTTTATTAGAGTTTTCATCCATTGCTTCTTTATTAGTCTGATTAACAATACCATAAATCGCATTATCAATTGTATTAGTTTCTCTCTGGAATTCTCTTACCTTACGATAACCTTCATAAGCCTTGGCAGTGAGTACTTCTCCCTTTTCGATTAACTTTTCAAAAACCTGTCCTTCAATACGATAAATACTGATAGATGCTGCTCCACTTGATTTATGCCAGTCTTCAATTTCATGTGAGATCTTAGATGCAATTTCAGGTTTCACAATACCACTTCCATAGCGCATTGCCTTTAAAATCGCATTTTCAATCTTAGTTCCATCAAAGGCTACCTTTGAGCCATCTCTCTTGATTACCTCCATGTTATTTACCCTCCTCATAAGAAAATCTATTAGGAATAACTACCTAATAGATTCTTTTCTACTTCTATATTAGTCTAAATTAGTTGCACATGCAACTAATATGCTTGAGATAAGAAAATATCTCACCAATAATTTATTAACATGAAAAAATGTTGAATTTATCAACGTTTTTTTAATTATCGATAAACACTTGGAATGTCTACCCTTAAACAGTATAAAAACCCATGAGCCTAATGTCAAGCATTTCTCATGGGTTTCTTTTTTTCGCAATGTTGAAAGCGAATTAACCTAAATCTTCACCGTTGCTTGCAACAACTTTCTTATACCAGTCAAATGAATCTTTCTTGCTTCTTTCTAGTGTACCGCTTCCATCATTATTACGATCTACATAGATAAAGCCATAACGTTTCTTCATTTCACCTGTTGTGAAAGAGACGCAGTCAATGCAGCCCCATGGTGTATAACCCATTAAGTCTACACCATCAATTTCTACTGCTTTTTTCATCTGTTCAATATGTGCTTTTAAGTAATCTACACGATATGGATCATGACAGCTGCCATCTTCTTCTTTCTTATCGATAGCTCCAAAACCATTTTCTACAATAAACAATGGTTTTTCATATCTTTCATACATTTGATTTAAGGCATAACGTAAACCTTCTGGATCGATTGCCCATCCCCAGTCAGATACTTTAATGAATGGATTAGCAACAGAATGTTCACTAGAACCATCTAATGACTTAGACACATCTTTATGTGCTGTAGAGTCTACAGTATTAGTCATGTAGTAAGAGAAACCGATATAATCAACTGTACCTGCTGCTAAAGCTTCTTTATCTTCTTCAGTGATATCTAAGTTAAAGCCTTTGTTTTCAAACATCTTTAATGCATAACGTGGATAATGACCACGGCACTGTACATCACAGAAGAACCATCTCTGATGCATCATTTCAGTAGATAATACCATATCTGCTGGACGGCAAGAGAATGGATAAATAGGAACCATCGCAATCATATTACCGATTAAGAAGTTAGGATTGATTTCATGACCAATCTTCACTGCCTTTGCGCTGGCTACTAATTCATAATGACCACACTGATACATGGCTTCTTCTGGATTATCATAGTTTCCAAAATGAGCACCACTGTTAGTCCATCCGAAGATATCATTCTTATAGTTCATCTGGTTATTGATTTCATTGAAAGTCATCCAGTATTTAACTTTATCTTTATATCTCTTGAAACATACTTCTGCGAACTTTACAAAGAAATCGATAGTCTTTCTGTTCATGAATCCGCCATATTCTTTAGCAAGATGATAAGGCATTTCAAAGTGAGATAATGTAATGACTGGTTCAATACCATATTTTAATAATTCATCAAATACATCATCATAGAACTGTAAACCTTCTTCATCTGGCTGTTCTTCATCACCTAATGGGAAGATTCTTGTCCAGGCAATAGATGTTCTGAAGCATTTAAAGCCCATTTCAGCAAATAACTTGATATCTTCCTTATAATGATGATAGAAATCAATACCAATGTGGTTTGGATAATATAATCCTTCCTTTACACCATCAGTAATCACACGTGGTGTTGAAACATTACCGCCTGTCATAACGTCCGCAACACTTAAACCTTTAGTAGTGTCTAATACACCACCTTCAAACTGGTGAGCTGCTAAAGCACCACCCCATAGGAAATCCTTTGGTAAACTCATATACGTCCTCCTTCAATATAATCTAGTGCGCACTCCTCTAACGCTTGATATTTCTTCAATATCTCTAGATCTTCTATTTCTATTTTATCAAAGCTTCTTTCAATATAGTGATTTTTTTCAATATATGATTTACTTTCATCAAAATAGAGGTCAAAGATAAAGGCAATATAAGAAATCCACATATCTAGATGTGTCTTTCTTGTAGGAGCATAAATGAGCTGATGGTTACAGAATTGTTGGTAAACTTCATCAGTAATAGATTCTTTTCCTGCTTCTTCATAAGTAACCCCTAGTAAGACTGTATCTTTTTCTACATCTTTGACACGGAAATGATCTAATTTATCTGCATCTCTGATCATATGTATATAAAAGAGTTCTTCTTCACTAAAGCCTTCTTCTACTTTGTATTTATTATGCTGTTCTATAGCGTTCTTGATAATTGTGTCATATGTGTCTTCTTCTATGAATTCTCTAATAAGTCCCTCTTCAAATAATATATGAGAAGAATACATTGCATGATCCACTGTTTCTCTATCCAAGAAAGAATGGTAAATACGAAACTGTTCAAAACGGCCTATATCATGTAATAGGCCGATTAATAGACATAAGTCTTTTTCTTCAGTTTTTCCTTTCATATCACATAGTTCACCCATGACATCCATTACTTTATAGGAATGTATATATTTAAGATGAATATGAGGTATAGAGAGATCATAACGATTGACATAATCATCAAATGCCTTTTTCGCATGCTCTAAATCAATCATGTAGAACCTCTAATACTTTCTTTAAATCATCAAGAGGAACCTGACCTGGTGCACTGGCATCCTTAGCTGTCGCAAAGGTCATACATGAACCAAAGTATTCACCCATCATACGAGACAGGCGTCCTAGTTTACCCATGGACATAGTAATAATTGGTCTTCTTAAATGCTGACTTGAATAAAGAGTGGCTTCTAGAAGCGTTAATAAATCTTCTTTACTTTCTGGCATAACAGCTAGTTTAGGTAAATCAGCTCCTAGTATTTCCATCTTTTCTAGTGTTTCCTGCATATCTTCTCTTGATGGTGTTTCATCAAAATGATGTTCACTCATAACAACATGAACACCTTTCTTATGAGCATATTGAACAAGTTCCATCACAGATTCATAACCCTGTGATAATTCAATATCTACTAAATCAACATGCGCATCACAGATTTCTTTAATACAATGCATATATTCTACTGAAGTAAGTTCTGCTTCTCCTCCTTCAGATGCAGTACGAATTGTACCTAATACAAGTTTATCTGTATGCTTTTTGATTTCTTCTAATACATCTGTCAAATGTCCTTCTTTTAATTCTTCATAGAAATCAAGTCTAATTTCTACTACATCATAATCTAATTCCTTATAAGAATCTAAAGTATCAATAATACCTTCTTTAGTTGTATCTACAATAGGAAGACAAATCTTTGGTGTTCCTTCCCCAAATACAACATTCTCTACTTCTAATACATTATGCTTCATGATGACAGGCATATAAAAACCCCCTTATTTCTCTTAATGTTTTATCATATTGATCACCTAATAAGAAGTGTGGTGAATTCTTAATAACCTTATGTACACAATAAGGCAATGATGACTGGATGAATTCAAAATCAGAATCCTTGATTACATCATGTTCACCAGATAGTAATAAAGCTGGAATCTTGAGTTCTGATAAGTAATCTGCAGTAAAATGTGGCTCTTTGGTCATAAATGAGATGAGCTTAAAGCGTATTCTTGATCTCTTATCATAAATACAGAATATTGGTAATAAGAGTAATGTCATATACATATGGAGACGATAATACCATTTAATACCCTTTGGAGTCGCATTAGGTGAAAGAAGTGCCATATGTTTCAAACGGTCATCTTTGCCTGCAAGAGTAAGAGCGATATTCGCACCATCACTAAATCCAATGACATCATATGCTTCTAAATCTAACTCATTGGCCACATCCATAACATCCTGAGCCATACGGTCTAACGTCAAAGGACCACTCTTGATAGACTTACCATGATAACGTGAATCCATAGCAATCAACTGATAATCATTTTCTAGATCTTTTACTAATTGATCATATATTCTTCTATTTTCCTGATTACCATGTAATAAGATAATCGGGTAGCCATTTCCATGTACTTCATAATATATCTTCATAGCATTACCTCGCTTTGAATTAATTATAACACATATTAAATAACTATGAAAAAAAGTGACTTATTAATGTTTAACAGTTATCACCCTTTAAAATCAAATTAACATTGATATATACAATGTTTTTTTAATATCATAAAGCATATAAAATGTAGTAATGCATTATTCCTTCACCACCCACTTACCACTTCTATTAGATCCTTCTCTTTCTACTAAACCATTGAAACGCAAATATTGAATGATGTTTTGAATCTGTTTTCTGGATAGATTAAACTCTTCCATCAACTTAACTTGTGTTACATAAGGATTTTCTCTCATTCTATCTAGTATCTCCAGGCTTCTTTCAGTTCCTTTTTTGGCTCCTTTTGACTCCACTTCGGCTCCTTTCGGCTCAACTTTGGCTCCTTTTGCCTCAACTTCGGCTCCTTTTGGCGTAACTTTGGCTCCTTTTGGCGTAACTTTGGCTCCTTTTGGCTCCACTTCGGCTCCTTTTTGCCCTACTTTGGCTCCTTTTTGCCCTACTTTGGCTCCTTTTGGCTCCACTTTGGCTCCTTTTTGCCCAACTTTGGCTCCTTTCGCCTCAACTTCGGCTCCTTTTGACTCCACTTCGGCTCCTTTCGGCTCAACTTTGGCTCCTTTTGACTCCACTT
>UQGS01000007.1 GCA_900540685.1 uncultured Catenibacterium sp.
AATAACGATGAAGACTCATCGTTAGATTTAGATATTTCTGAAATAGACTTCTAGACTATAAAGAATCACGGGGTGACTTTCACCCCGTGATTCATAATAACTAAAATATAGGAAACCCCTAGTTATTTTAAATTACCGATAGAGACTCTTAGTGTAAGTTCTTAATTAATTCTTCAATACGATTACCATATTCAAGTGATTCATCCACTTTGAAGATCAATTCAGGACATTTTCTAATCTTTAATCTTCTTGCAAGCTGTGAACGGATAAAACCTTTACATCTTTCTAATGCCTGAAGACCTTTACCCTGATTTTTCATGAATGTCACATAAACCTTAGCCACAGACATATCATTAGAACAGCTAACTGAAGTAACAGTACACATACGTAAAGCTGGATCCTTTACTTCATCACGAAGGATTAATGATAATTCCTTCATAATATAATGATTCATTTTATCGATCTTTAATGAAGCCATAAATTAACCTTCAACTTCCTGCATAACGTATCCTTCGACAATATCGCCTTCTTTGATATCGTTATAATTTTCAATAGTTAAACCACATTCATAGCCTTGGTTAACTTCCTTCGCATCATCCTTGAAACGCTTTAATGAAGCAAGCTTACCTTCATATACGATGATACCTTCACGGATTAATCTAATACCACAATCTCTCTTGATTGAACCATCAGTGACATAACATCCAGCAATGTTACCAACTTTAGAAACCTTATAAATATGTCTGATTTCTGCCTGACCAGTAACAACTTCTTCCATTTCAGGAGCAAGCATACCCTTCATGGCTGCTTCAATTTCTTCAACCATCTTATAGATAACCTGATGTAGACGGATTTCTACACCTTCTTCATCTGCTTTACGACGTACATTAGCATCTGGTCTTACATTGAAACCATAGATGATTGCCTTAGATGCACTTGCAAGAAGGATATCAGATTCAGAAATAGCACCAACAGTAGAACGGATAACATTAACTCTTGCACCTTCTACATCGATTTTTTCTAAAGAACTCTTAACTGCTTCTGCAGTACCATTTACATCAGCCTTAACGATGATATTTAAGTCAACCACTTCACCAGACTTCATCTGTGAGAATAAGTCATCTAAGCTCATTGCTGAAGTAGAATTTCTTTCTTCTTCAATCTTCTTCTGAGCACGTTCTTCACCGACATGTCTTGCTTCTTTTTCAGTTTCGAATACCATGAACTTATCACCTGCTTCAGGTACATCATTTAAACCAGTAATTTCTACTGGAGTAGCAGGACCTGCAGATTTGATTTCACGTCCACGATCATCCACTAACTGTCTAACACGACCATAAGTCGCACCAACAACAATTGGATTACCACTTCTTAAAGTACCATTCTGGATTAATAAAGTCGCAACTGGACCTCTACCTTTATCAAGACGGCCTTCAATAACACTACCATAAGCCATACGCTTTGGATTTGCTTTTAATTCAGCCAATTCAGCTACTACTGTAACTGTTTCTAGTAATTCATCAATACCAATACCCTGTTTAGCTGAAATGTTAACGTAAGGAACATCTCCACCCCATTCTTCAGGCATTAATCCAAGTTCAGATACTTCAGTCATAATACGCTGAGGATCAGCACCTGGTTTATCGATCTTATTAACAGCAACAATAATAGGAACGCCTGCTGCTAAAGCATGGTCTACGGCTTCTCTGGTCTGAGGCATTACACCATCATCTGCTGCAACAACAATAATAACAATATCAGTAATCATTGCACCACGTGCACGCATTGCAGTGAATGCTTCATGGCCCGGTGTATCAAGGAAAGTAATCTTCTTACCTTTAACTGATACCTGGTATGCACCGATATGCTGTGTGATACCACCAAATTCACCTTCAGCAACTCTTGACTTTCTAATATGGTCAAGTAATGTTGTCTTACCATGGTCAACGTGACCCATGATAGTAATAACTGGAGGTCTTGACTCAAGATCCTTAGGATCATCCACAACTTCTAAATCTTCAAAATTTACTTCGCTTACAGGAACAACCTTTTTACATTCAAGACCATATTCCATACAAATAAGTTCAACCTGTTCATCATCTAATGATGAGTTGATTGTTACCATTGTACCTAACATGAATAAAACCTTGATAACATTAGCTGGAGTCTGTCCAATCTTCTGAGAAAGTTCATCTACAGTGATACCTTCTTCATATTCTACTACGCCATCAACAACAGCCTTTTCTTCTTTCTTGCTAGGAAAGTTTGAGATCATTTTCTTCTTGTCATTCCCTTTGTTTTTTATGTTTTTCTTCTTTTTTGCCATAAATTACCCTCCTAACTTCGATTTCATACTTTTCGCAAAACCAGCATCAAGTACCGCAATCGCCATTCTATTAATTTTACCAACAGAATTAGACAATTCCTCACTTGTACCAGCTACATAATAATCCACATGATAATATGTACACTTATCAATATACTTCTTCTTCGTATTGTCACTTGCATCACTTGCTATAATCACAAGATGAGCCTGCTGTGACTGGACAGCCTTTAATGCACTCTCTCCAGTCGCAAGCTTTCTTGCACGCATCGCAAGCCCTAATAAAGAGGCTACCTGCTTATTGAGCATATGTCTTAAGCTCCTCGTAAATTTCTTCAGGGATTTCAGCATCGAGTACTCTATTTAAAATCTTTTTCTTTTTCGCAAGTTCAATTGCATCTAAAGAACGCTTTAAATAAGCCCCACGACCATTCTTCTTGCCTGTAGGATCTACAGAAACTTCTCCTTCTTTATTTCTTACAATACGAATCAGTTCTTTCTTAGGCAGCTGTTCACCAGTTGCCACACACTTTCTTAAAGGCACTTTCTTCATAAAAGATCACCTCTAGTCTTCATAATATTCATCATACTGATCATAATCAATATCTTCATCATATTTAGGATCATGATCTGGTTCTTCTGAATCATCTTCATCATCAAATGATTCATCATCACCTAAGTCTTCTTCTACCTTATCTTCTTCATTTTCATCTTCATCTAGAGTTAAAATGATAGATTCTTTTTCTTCATCTGCTTCATGTTCTTCCATAGATTTCTTCATCTTTTCAAGAAGTTCCATATCTACTTCAGGTGCATCTAAATCAATTCCTTCTTCTAAGATTTCAGATACTGATTTAATATCAATCTTCCAGTTAGTTAGCTTAACTGCAAGTCTTGCATTCTGACCACGCTTACCAATCGCAAGAGATAACTGATCATCAGGCACAACAACTAAAGCGCTATTCTTAGAATGATTTAATTTCACTCTTTCAACCTTAGCTGGAGAAAGAGCATGAGAAATGAATGTTACAGGATCTTCAGACCATTCAATAATATCAATCATTTCACCATTTAATTCTTCAACAACATTTCTTACACGGTTACCCTTTGGACCAACACATGCTCCAATAGGATCAATATCAGGATTTGCTGTATAAACCGCAATCTTAGAACGTTCACCTGCTTCTCTAGAAACTGATTTGATTTCTACAGTTCCTTCGAAGATTTCAGGTACTTCCATTTCAAATAAACGTTTCACTAATCCTTCATGAGTACGAGATACGCTGATATGAGTACCCTTAGTTGTACGTTCTACTTCACTTACATAAACCTTAACGTGTTCACCTTCAACTAAAGTTTCACCAGGAATCTGGTCCTTAGATGAAAGAAGTGCACCAGTCTTACCAATGTTGATGATTGCGAATCTTTCTTCAACACGATCAACAGTACCATTGATGATTTCATCAAGCTTGTTGATATATTCGTTGTATAAAGCTTCTTTTTCAGCTTCTCTAATTTTCTGTCTTAATAGCTGTTTTGTCTGAATAGCAGCTAAACGACCAAATTCAGAAATATCAGCTTCTTCAACAACTTCATCGCCTACCTGATACTTAGGGTCGATTTCCTGTGCTTCTTCAATAGAATATTCAAAATCTTCATCATTGACATCATCTACTACATAATGAGTTGTGAAGATTCTGATTTTTCCATCACCATCAATCTTACAATCAACGATTGATTCTGTACCACAATAGTTTTTCTTATATGACTTAGCAAGTGCTTCAGTCAATGCTTCAATTACAATAGCACTATCAAGCCCTTTATCTTCAATAAGATTTTCAAGAGCTGATTTGTAACCTTTTTCCTTTTTCGCCACGTTTTTTACCTCCTAGAACTTAACAGCGAGTCTGATGAATTTAATATCATCATAATTTATAGTCATTTTCTTTCTTACAGCTTTCACCATATACTGGATCAATAATTCTTTGCCATCAATAGAGGCCAATGTTCCTTCTAGAGAATCAATTCCGTTCTGTGGATTCTTCAAATCAATGTGAACATATGAACCAACATGAGCTTCAACCTGCTCAAAAGTCTTTAATGGCTTTTCAATTCCTGGAGAAGATACTTCAAGATAATACTCGTCCTTGATTAAATCAAGTTCATCTAACTTTTCACTTACAGCTTCACTGACTGCAACACAAGTATCCATGTCCAGATTTCCATCATTCTTTTCAATGAAAACACGTAAATACCATTCTCCTTTTTCCTTTACATATTCCATTGAATCAAGATGACATTCAAATGAAGCAATAATAGGCAATAAGCCTTCTTTAATTTTCTCTAGCATAGAACCTCCTATTCAATAAATAACGAGAGGGTCTCCCCTCTCGTCTTTTGCTAAATCGAGTATAGCACAGTTAAATGTATAAGTCAAATAATGTTGAAAAACACGTAAAAAAACTATAAATCAAAGATTGTAAGCTGATCACTTTCAGAAAAACCATTTAAAACACCCATCTTCTGCAGTGTCTCAATATGTGTCCCTGAAAGACGTGTTCTCTTTTTAATGTCTTCAATAGAAGTGAAAGGTCTCTCCTTTCTTGCTTCTACAACTGAATCACCTACAGCATCCCCTAGACCGTCAATAGAAGTAAAAGGAGGAATGATAGCGGCTGGATCATCAGGATGACAGATAAACTTTCTTGAATCAGATTGATCAAGAGAAATCTTGCTGAATGTCAAGCCTCTTTCAAACATCTCTAGAGCGACCTCAAAGACAGTAATCAATCCTTCTTCTTTATTAGATGCTTTATGTTCTGCTTTTAGTTTCAAACATTCCTGATATTTATCATAAACAGCTTCTTTCCCTGCTATTAAAGTTTCAATATCATAGAAATCACATCTAGTCGTAAAGTATACTGCATAATATTCTCTTGGATAGTAAAGCTTCCACCATGCTACACGAACGGCACTTAATACATAAGCAACCGCATGAGCCTTAGGGAACATGTATTTGATTTTCAAACATGAATCAATATACCACTGAGGCACATTATGCTTCTTCATTAATTCAACATAACCCTTTTGAGGGAATACTTTAGGTGATTTCCCTTTACGGACGCATTCCATAATATCAAAGGCATCCTTATTAGGAAGACCCTTTTCAATTAAATAAACCATGATATCATCACGACATCCGATAACTTCCTGTAATGTACATGTACCAGACTTGATCAATGTTTCCGCGTTACCTAGATAAACATCGGTACCATGAGATAATCCAGAAATGATAACTAATTCATTAAAGCTATTAGGATGTGTCTGTTCAAGCATGCCACGTACAAACTTTGTACCAAATTCCGGTAATCCTAATGCACCTGTTTTACAGTTAAGGAATGACAAATCACAGCCAAGTGCTTTAGAACTATTAAATAAGCTCATGACCTTCTGGTCATTTGTAGGAATAGACTTTGGATCAACTCCTGTCATATCCTGAAGCATACGAATAACTGTTGGATCGACATGTCCTAAGATATCGAATTTTAATACGTTATCATGAATCTTATGGAAATCGAAGTGAGTCGTACGCCATTCTGCATTGACATCATCAGCTGGATACTGATAAGGTGTGAAGTCAAATACTTCCATATCGTTTGGAATAACGATAATACCACCTGGATGCTGACCTGTTGTACGTTTAACACCTGTACATCCATTGGCTAATCTTTGTAGTTCAGCACTGCGAATATTCTCATCTAAACCTAGATTTTCTGCATAAGCTCTTGCATAACCATAGGCTGTCTTTTCAGCTACAGTAGAGATAGTCCCCGCTCTAAAGACATGATCTTCACCAAAGATTGTCTTAGTATAAGCATGGGCTTTAGGCTGATATTCTCCTGAGAAGTTTAAGTCGATATCAGGTACCTTATCGGCATTGAATCCTAAGAAGGTTTCAAATGGGATGTTATGTCCTTCACCCTTCATCTTATGTCCACATACTGGACAGTTCTTATCAGGCAGATCATAACCATCTGAAATCACACCTTCATCTAGGAACTCATTATGCTTACAATGTGGACAAATGTAATGTGGGGCGAGTGGATTAACTTCTGAAATACCCGCCATAGTCGCAACGAATGATGAACCTACAGAACCTCGAGATCCTACAAGGTAACCTGCTTCATTAGAAACTCTTACAAGTTCTGAAGCAATAAAATAAATAACGGCGAATCCATGCTTGATGATATTGGATAACTCTTTCTCAAGTCTTGCTGAAACAATTTCAGGTAAGACTTCACCATAGGTTGCATGGGCATTCTTATGACATAATTCTCTTAGTTTCTTATCTACATTCTCGATTGAAGGTGGATATAATCCTTCTTTAGTGACAATAATATCATCACCGATCATATCCGCTACCTTATTTGTATTCGTAACAACATATTCATATGTATCTTCCTCACTTAAATAAGGGAAGCATTCCAACATCTCATCTGTTGTCCTTAAATAAACATCAGGTGTTAAAGCACGAGGATTATTTCTTACAAGAAGGGGATGAGGTTTCCCATTGATCTGAATTTTAGAGTTTGTAATAAAGACTTCACGATATACCTTATCTCTCTTATCTAGGAAATGTACATCTCCTGTTGCACAGATGAGTTTATTTTCTTCTTTCGCAATCTTAATAATACGCTTATATATTCTTTCTATATCATCAATCGAATCATACTTACCACGTTCTACAAGATACATTGCATCTTCTAGTGGCTGTATTTCTATATAATCATAGAATTTAATTTCTTCTCTGAGTTCTTCTTCATCTCTTGTAGAGGCTATTTCAAATACCTTTGAATTAACACATCCACTACCAAATAATAACCCTTCACGATAGAACTCTAATTCACTTCTAGGAATACGGTCACATTGATGGAAATACTTTGTATTCGCAATAGAAACAAGCCTGAACATGTTCTTTAATCCTTCAGGTGTTTTCGCAAGAACACACATATGATAAGGGAAAGCATGTTTATAGCTGTCTTCTATTTCTATATCATTGATTTCATCAATTGTCTTATATCCCTTTTTTACAAGATCCTGAAGCATGACATTAAAAGAATGACTCAATACTTCAGCATCATAGTCAGCACGATGGGCTGCTTCAGTATCATAGGGAATACGATAAAAACGACAGACAGCCCCTAATCGATAAGAACGCTGTAATGGTATCAGACGTCTAGAAAGAGGTAATGTATCAATCCAAGGATTCTTGATAGGCTCTTTTCCCATACGTTCTAATGCCTTATCGAGCATCCCTATATCGAAACGTCCATTATGCGCAATCAATAAATCATCACCAAAGAATTCCATTAATCGAGGCATGAATTCTTCAATCGTAGGAGCATTCTTAATATCCTCATTTGTGATAGAAGTTAACTCTGTAATCTTCTTAGAAATAGGCTTAGGAGACTTAATGAATGTCTGTAATCGTCCTACCTCTAAACCATTTTTAATCTTTACTGCACCAATTTCAGTAATATGATCATCTATCTGTGATAAACCAGTTGTTTCTAAGTCGAAAGACACATAAGTTAAATCATTAAACTTTAATCCATTCGCATTGAAGACACAATCAAAATTCGTATCAATCATGTTCATTTCAACACCATAGATCATTTTCAGCTTATCGCCTGCAGCCGCCTGAGCATCAGGGAAAGACTGTACGTTACCATGATCAGTCACCGCAATCGCACTCATACCCCAGTCAATCGCTCTTTTAATATAAGAACCCACACTCGCAATACCATCCATAGTAGACATATTAGAATGACAATGAAGCTCTACACGCTTCTTTTCAGCCTTATCCATACGTTCTTTAGGTGCAGGTATGATTTCTATTTCAGTCGCAATAATAACCTGTTCACGCGCAAAACTATCATATTCAAAAGTACCCTTTGCGCGAATCCATTTACCGCCTTTTTTAAGTTGTTGCATTTCTTCTAAAGTATTACGGTTCTTATTCTCAAATCTCTTGATCATAATACTATCAGAATAATCAGTCACTAAAAGCGTCTGAATATGCTTACCACTCTTTACCTGTGTTGTTTCTTCCTGGAAACAATACCCTTGTACAGTCACTTCACGCATTGTGTTATCTAATTGACTGATCTGAGTCATAACATATTCTTTCTTATAGCGTTTATAGTTACCCTGTGGTTTAGAATAAGACGACTGTGGTGCATCATTCATCGCTTCGTTATATTTTTCAAGCGCACTTGAATCAATATGAACACCTTTATTTTCTTCCATCTTTGCGATAGTCTGCTGATACTCATGATTGTCTGCATCTACTGCAGCTCTTAATTCAATATCAATCCCAAAACCTGACAACAAAGTACGCATTTCTGGAAGCTGTGTTTTAATAGAGTCACACTGTATATGGTTGACTGTATGTAATGTGAGAACATCATTATTTAAGTCTAGATGATTTCTTGTCATCCCCTGCATCTCTGGTACATTACCAAGTAATGAATGCATAATATAGTCACTGTATTCAATCACATCTTCCTCTTTAAAATGATGAGAAGTCGTTTCAAAAAGGAACTCACATGGATAAGGGAATAAATGTTGTGCTTCCTTTAATGCCTTCACATTATTAAGAGGCATAAGTTCAGGTGAACTGATATAAAAGGTATAGCGACTATCATGATGAACGACAACTCTTGTAATATCAGCTTGAGAAAAGGCTTCATTTGACTCTATATGTAATTGTTGTAATAAAATACTTAATTTGTTCATAAAATCACCTTTTAAAAAGGAACCGAAGTTCCTTTATTTAAATAATCGCAGTAAGTCCTGATATGTTACTGCAATCATGAGACCAAATACCATTGCAAGACCAAGTACCTGCAATGCATATTTCACTTTGACAGGTACTTCTTTGTGGATAATACCTTCAATAAGTGAAAGAATAGCCTGATATCCATCTAATCCTGGAATAGGTAATAGATTAAAGATACCAATATTGACTGATAACATGGCAACTAAATAAAGAAGTGTTGTCATAGAACCAGATTCAGTAACCTGTGAAGTCACTTTATAAATACCTACAGGTCCTGACATCTGCTTAATCGTAGATGCAAAATTCACTATAAGCTGTCCAAGTGCTGCAATGATTGCGGTAGACATATCACATAGTTCTCTAAAAGTATAGCTGAATGATTCAGTGACATTCATTCTTCGTGTCACCTGCTGAAAGCCGATGACATAGCGTCCCTGTGATTCATTATAAGGTGTAACTGCCTTGATCACGAGACTGTCTTTACCACGTCTTACAGTAATATCTAAAGTCGCATTCTTAGAGTTTATCTTTAATGCCTTCTTTGTCATATCATTATGCAAGTCTTCATAACTGGCAACCGCATAAGAGACACCAGTCTGCTTGCATTCAATATTAGTGATCACATCACCCTGTTTAAAGCCGTATTTTGTACCTGCTCCACTTTCTAGAAGAGGACCTATTTCACAGCGATTGACGCTGACCTGTCCACCCATTAGATTGGCTGATAACATAATAACAAGGGCCAGCATGAAGTTCATAAAAACTCCGGCAAGCATAATAATAATCTTCTGGTATGTCTTCTTACCCTTTAAAGTACGTTCTACTGGGACATCTTTGAATTCTTCATTATCTTCCTGATCTGCTTCACCTGCCATAGAAACAAATCCACCTATGGGTAAAGCACGAATCTGGAATTCTGTTTCTTTTCCTTTTTTTCCAAAGATTTTAGGACCCATTCCAATACTAAAAGCACCACAATAGACCTTAAAGAACTTGGCCGCAATAAAATGACCGAGTTCATGTATCACAATAATTCCTGTAAGAATAAGCAGGAATACAAGTAAATTAATCAAAGTCTGCATCTTATAAACCTACTCTCTTTCTTACAAAAGCTCTTGCATCTGCATCTATCTTGATTAATTCATCAAGAGAGGGATTTTCTACAACAGTATGAGCATCCATAGCCTCTTCAATTAGATCAACGATTTCTAAGAATTTGATCTTTCCATCACGAAATAGCTGATTGGCTTCTTCATTGGCTCCATTAAAGACACATGGCATACTGCCACCCGTTTTTCCAGCACGATATGCAAGAGGTAAAGCTTTAAATCTTTCAGTATCAGGCTTATAGAAATGTAATGTTCCAATATCTGATAAAGAAAGTCTCTTACTATTGATTAAAGGCATTCTATGAGGATATGTGAGAGCATACTGAATAGGCAGGCGCATATCTGGTGTGCCTAGCTGTCCAATAACAGCTGTATCAGTACATTCAATCATAGAATGAACCACACTTTCTGGATGAATTAAAACTTCAATATCATCATAATCTACATCAAATAACCATTTGGCTTCCATGACTTCCAAGCCCTTATTGACTAGAGTCGCACTATCAATAGTGATCTTTGCACCCATGCTCCAGTTAGGATGGTTTAAAGCCTGTTCAATAGTCGCATCCTTTAATTCATCAAGAGATTTATCGCGGAAACTTCCACCACTGCATGTTAAAAGGATCTTAGAAATCTCTCTTGGATATTCTCCATGCATTGACTGGAAAATAGCACTATGTTCACTATCGACTGGTAATAGCTGAATACCGTGCTCTTTTGCAAGAGGAATAATGATATGTCCTGCCACTACAAGAGTTTCTTTATTAGCAAGCGCAATATCCTTACCTGCTTTAATCGCTTCAATAGTAGGTAATAATCCCGCAAATCCTACAATCGCATTCAAGACAATTTCAGTCTCTTCTAATGTGCTGATTTGAATAAGACCCTCCTGTCCTAGATAGAAATGTCTATCAGGATATTTAGCTGTTAAATAGTCATAGTCAGCCTGTTCTAATACACAAATATGTTGTACAGGTAACTGACTCATGATTTCTTCTAATTTCTTTATATTATGTCCAGCGGACATTGCTACAATTTCAAATTCATCAGGATGACCAGTCACGACATCTATTGTCTGTGTACCAATAGAACCAGTGACACCAAGTACTGTAATTTTTTTCATAGATAACCTCCTTATTAGAGTAATGTAAGTAAGAATCCTAAGATCATAGAATTAAAGATAATTGAATCAAAACGATCCAATACCCCACCATGACCAGGGAATATCTGAGAATAATCTTTTACTTCAAAAGTTCTCTTAATAGAACTGAAAGTTAAATCACCAATCTGTCCAGTTGTGGCTAATACGAAGCTCATTAAGGCAAGATGAGGAAGTGCATAAGGAATACCTACAAAATAAGCATAGGCTAAACCTAATAAGCCACCACATACAATCCCACCAATAGAGCCTTCAATAGTCTTCTTAGGTGAAAGACGAGGATTGAGCTTATGTTTACCAATAGCACGTCCGATAAAATACGCAAATGTGTCAGCACCTAGAGTTGCAAGCGCCAAGAAAATAACATATCTGATATCAAGTGCTGTTCTAAAATAATAAACAGCATGAAGACCAAGCGCAACTAAAGTAGCGCCTGTAAAATAATACGAAATTCTTAAGAAAGGCATACCCGCATCAAAGATTCCACATGTTAATAAAACTACCATGTAGATTACAATAAACATATTAGAAACAAGTAAACCTTCTGAAAAGAATAATGAACCTAGAATAAAAGCACCTAATACAAAATATAAGTAGAAATGTGGCTTAGGTTCTTTTGTGATAGAAAGTAATTCATATGTAGCCATTACACCAATAAAAGCCATCAGGATCTTAAAGGGAATACCACTCACAATAACACATGGCAAAAATAGAGCCACTAAGACAATCGCTGTTATGATTCTTTGTTTCATTTCTTCACTCCCCCATAACGACGATCTCTATTCTGATATTTCCAGATACATTCATGTAGTTTTTCAGCATCAAAATCAGGCCAGTAAGCTTCGTCAAAAATAAATTCTGCATAGCTTAACTGCCATAATAAGAAGTTGGATAAACGACATTCACCGCTTGAACGAATCATTAAATCAACAGGTGGTAATTCTTTTGTCATTAAATGTGATTCAAAATAATTTTCTGTAATATCATCTAAACTGATCTTACCTTCTTTATATTCTTCACAAATAGCTTTAGTCGCTTCAACAATTTCATCACGACCACCATAGATAAATGCAAAGACAAGCTTTAATCCAGTATTATCTTTTGTCTTTGTGATTGCATCATTAATGATATCCTGTGTTTCCTGTGGAGCAAGTTCTAGATGACCAATTGTCATAATGCGGACATTATTATCCATTAATTCCTGAAAATATAAAGAGAAGAACTCTTTAGGTAACTTAAAGATATATTCTACTTCACTCTGTTCTCTTTTAAAGTTTTCAGTAGAGAATGCATACACTGTCATTGCCTTAACACCTAAGTTATTGGCTTCTAAAGCAAGATTTCTTATTGTCTTAGTTCCTTCATGATGACCATAAGTTCTAGGCATCTTTCTTTTTTTTGCCCATCTCCCATTTCCATCCATGATAAATGCGATATGTGCTGGGATGCGGTCCATATCCAATGTATAATTTTCTTTTCTTTTAAAAAGCATACTAATCACCTCATAAACCGTATTATAGCATAGTGTCATTGATTTTCAAACAGACAAAAAAAGGAGGACATGATAATCCTCCATAAACGACATTAAACTGTCATTAAATCCTTTTCTTTATCCTTAGCAATCTGGTCAATCTTCTTAACAAATTCATTTGTTAAATCCTGAACATCTTCCTTACCTGCTTTTACTTCATCTTCAGTTTCGCCAGTCTTTTCAACATCAGCATTCGCACTTCTTCTGATATTTCTTAAAGCAACCTTAGCTTCTTCAGCAAGCTTGCTTACCTGCTTAACCATTTCTCTTCTTCTTTCTTCAGTTAGAGGTGGAATCACAATACGGATTACTGTTCCGTCATTCTGTGGAGTTAATCCTAAATCAGCCTGATAAATACCATGTTCGATATCTTTCATAGAATTCTTATCATAAGGCTTGATTACTAACTGACGACCTTCTACAACTGAAATACCAGCTACCTGATTTAAAGGAGTTGGTGAACCATAATATTCAACCATAACTCTATCAAGCATGCTTGGGTTAGCACGTCCAGTTCTAATATTAACTAATTCATTAGAGAAAGCTTCTACAGATTTCTCCATCTTTTCTTTTGCTTCTTCAAGTACTAATTCTACCATTATTATTCTCCCTTTGAAATAATTGTGCCAGCCACTTCCTGTTTACATGCAAGCGCAATATTTCCTTCTTTCTGCATATTAAATACACTTAAATCAATGTTGTTGTCTTTACATAAAGTAATAGCTGTCTGATCCATGATCTTTAAATCTTTATTTAAAACATCTAAGTAAGTTAACTTATCAAACTTAACAGCATTTGGATCTAACTTAGGGTCAGCTGAATAAACACCATCTACTCCATTCTTAGCCATTAAGATAACATCTGCATGAATTTCAGCAGCTCTTAATGCAGCAGTTGTATCAGTTGTGAAATATGGGCTACCAGTTCCAGCTGAGAAAATAACAATACGACCTTTTTCAAGATGACGTACAGCTCTTCTTCTGATATATGGTTCAGCCACTTCTTTCATATCAATTGCAGTCATAACACGTGTTTCAAGACCAATTGATTCTAGGGCATTCTGTAATGCAAGACCGTTCATAACAGTTGCAAGCATACCCATGTAATCAGCACTTGCTCTTTCCATACCCATATCGGCACCAGTCTTACCTCTCCAGATATTACCGCCACCACAAACAATCGCAATTTGAACACCAAGGTCTTTTGCATCCTTGATTTGCTGTGCAATGTCTTTAACTACAATAGGATTAATACCAAAGCCCTGATCACCAGCCAAAGCTTCACCACTTATTTTTAATAAAACTCTTTTATAATTCATATGGATCTCCTTCTGTAAAATCTACAAATTAATTATAAATAGAATTAAGTTTATAGTCAACAGTGAACTGATGAGACAAAAAATACACTTTAAGAAAAAACTTCCTGATCAAAAGACCAGGAAGCCGTATCTGATTACTCCCACGGGCAAGCCCGTGGGGTTCTTACTGTCAAGTTTAGCTTATAATCGTACATCATTTTCAGACTTTGGAATACAAGTATAAATCTATTTAAGTAAGAACTTCTATTACCAAGCAGTCCGACGACCACATTAACGGTAAATTTCTATCTTGCGATATGGAAGTATAATCAATCTCCCTAATATTTATTTTATGCTTTTAGATTCCACTATTCAATACTTTGATTTTATAAATCTCAATTCTTTTAATTATGTAGCTTTCATCTCATAGGCAGGCCTATGGTTTTCTCGCCACTAATTTATAACTATGAATTACTATTTTTTGGTAAGATAAGATTTAATACAATTGCAGTAATAGTTGCAAGAACAACTGGAGATTTACCAAAGATTGTTGTAACCCATGATGGGAAAGTAGCAAGTGCAGCATTTGCCTGAGTAACACCCATGCCAAGAGCTACAGCTAAACCAACAACTGTAGTATTTCTGAAATCCATTGGATGTGATGCAATAAGCTTAATACCAGTCATCGCGATAGAAGCAAATACAGAAACAGTTGCACCACCTAGAACACAATAAGGAATCGTAGTTAATAGTGATGAGAACTTTGGAATAAGACCAGCAACTAAGATAATTACAGCTGCAATTCCAAATACCTTCTTAGTAACAACCTTTGTAGAACCTACGATACCAACATTCTGGCTATAAGTTGCAGTTGGTAAACCACCAAATAAAGCACAGAAGATATTAGTTAAACCATAAGCTACAATACCACCATTTAATTCTTCATCAGTAGGCATACGGTCCATACCACCTGTTGTAGTGGCAGAGAAGTCTCCGATGGCCTGGATAGAGTTAATAGCAAATAATACACCTATAGCGACACATGCAGCTGGATTGAACTTTACACCAAAATGCATAAATTGTGGTAAAGCGAACCAAGACGCATTTGCGACAGCTGAGAAATCTACCATACCAAAGCATAAAGCAATGATGTAACCAACAATAATACCAATTAAGATAGAAGCAAGTTTGAAGATGCCTTTACCATAATGGTTTAAGAAAGTAACAACAGCTAATGTAATAAATGCGATGAGCCAGTTCTGCCAAGACCCATAAGATTTAGAAGCCGCACCACCAGCCATATAGTTGATAGCTGTAGGATACAATGATAAACCAATTGAGAATACAACTGTACCCGTAATAAGTGGTGGGAAGAATTTTCTAATCTTCTTAACAAATATACCTACAATCAATGCAACAATACCACCAGCAATCTGTGCACCTAAAATAGTCGCAATATCAAATTCACCAGCAATTGCCTGCATAGTAGGCAGATAAGCAAAACTAATACCCATAATAACAGGTAATCCAGACCCAATAGAAAGCTTCTTTCCTCTTAATAATGGGAATACCTGGAATAATGTGGAGATAGCAGACATAGTCAATGCAGCCTGAATCAGAATAACTGAATCACTTGCTGAAAGTCCAGCAACTCCTGAAATAATAATAGCAGGTGCAACACATCCGACAACCATTGCCACAACGTGCTGAAGTGCTAAAGGTAAAGCTTGTGATGTAGAAGGCTTTCCATCAAGTTTGAAAAGTTCTTCTGACATACTAGTTTGATCTTTACTCATATTTCCTCCTCGTTTGTATACAAAAAATACAATTCAGATAATAACACGTAATTCTGTATTGTGCAATGTATTTATCATTATAAGAAAATAGTAAAAAAAGAAGTACTTATCGTACTTCTTCTAAAAATCAAATTATTTCTTAGCAGCAGCCATCTGAGCAGCTACTTCAGCAGCGAAGTCTTCTTCTTTATGTTCCATACCTTCGCCAACCATGAATCTAGCCATTTCAACTACTTTACCGTTACCTAAGAACTGAGCAACTGTTAAATCAGGGTTCTTAACGAATTCCTGGTCAACTAAGCAGATACCCTTTAATTCTTTGTTTAAACGTCCAGCAATCATCTTTTCTACGATGTTTTCTGGTTTTGGTTTAGCTGACTTAGCATTTTCTTCTAAAGCCTGTTTCTTTAATACTTCAGTTTCCTTAGCGATATGTTCAGCAGGGATAGCTGATCTGTCGATGAACTGAGGAGCACTTGCAGCTACGTGCATAGCTACGTCTCTAGCCTTTTCTTCATCACTGTCAGCAATCTTAACTAAAGCAGTGATCTTACCACCCATATGAGAGTAAGCACCGAATACTTCGTTTTCAGCCTTAGTCATAACAACAAATCTTCTTAAAGATAATTTTTCACCAATCTTACCTGATTTTTCAGCGATTGCAGTAGCAAGATCTTTACCATCTAATTCAATCTTTAAAGCTGCTTCAACATCAGCTGGGTTATTTTCAACGATTGTCTTTGCAACAGATTTTACTAATTCCTGGAATTCAGCGTTCTTAGCTACGAAGTCAGTTTCAGAGTTAACTTCTACTAAAGCTGCTTTATCACCATCAACTACAAATGCAGATAAACCTTCAGCTGCGATTCTGTCAGCCTTCTTAGCTGCTTTTGCGATACCTTTTTCTCTTAACCAGTCAAAAGCTTCTTCGATGTTACCGTTAGTAGCATCTAAAGCTTTTTTACAGTCCATCATACCTGCACCAGTTTTTTCACGTAATTCTTTTACTAATTTTGCACTAATTGCCATTTGTTTTTCCTCCGTAAATTTTATTAAAAAGGAGAAAGCATAATGCTTTCTCCTTTTGATTATGCTTCAGTCTTGTCAGTTCTTGGAGCTTTATTTCTTCTTGGACCGTTCTTATATCTTGGTCCTCTGTTGTTTTTATTTTCTTCAACGCTTGCAACAGCATCGTTCATAGTTACTTCTTTTTCTTCTTCGTCTTTAACGAATGCTACAGTAGTAGGTTCACCCTTAGCTTCGCAGATAGCATCAGCCATAGCAGCAACGATTAACTTAACAGCTCTGATTGCATCATCGTTTGCAGGGATTACGTAATCTACTTCATCAGGATCACAGTTAGTATCAACGATACCGAATACTGGGATACCTAAGATCTTAGCTTCAGCAACAGCATTGTGTTCAACCTTTGGATCAACTACGAATAAAGCGTTTGGTAACTTCTTCATTTCTTTGATACCACCAAGGTTTCTTTCTAACTTAGCTTTTTCCTTCATAAGAAGAACTGCTTCTTTCTTAGTGTACTGTTCTAAGCTTCCGTCTTCTTCCATCTTTTCAAGTTCGATAAGTCTCTTGATTCTCTTCTGGATAGTCTTGAAGTTTGTTAAAGTTCCACCTAACCATCTAGAGTTTACGAAATAAGAACCAGATCTTTCAGCTTCAGTCTGAACAGCTTCCTGAGCCTGTTTCTTAGTACCAACGAATAAAACCTTACCGCCCTTTTCAGCGATTTCTTTCATTGCCTGATAAGCTTCATCTAATTTGTCTGAAGACTTCTTTAAGTCAATGATATAGATTCCATTTCTTGATGTAAAGATGTATGGAGCCATTTTTGGGTTCCATCTCTTTGTCTGATGTCCGAAATGAACACCAACTTCTAATAATTTTTTCATTGAAATTACTGACATGTGTAATTTCCTCCTTTTTGTTTTTTCCTCCACTATTTCTAACATAGCCCACCTATAAGGCACTCGAACTATGAATCCATAGTGTGTGTATTTCAAACACCATGACATAGTAACATAGAATTAAATAAAATTCAATAAAAAAGAGAAGAAAATCTTTCCTTCTCTTAAATATCTTTCATGTCAAAATCATTTGGTTCAATATGAATATCAAATTGCTTATAGACTAAATAAACAATTGGTGCAAATACTAAATTCATGATTAATGTAGGAACAAATCTCATTGTAGTAAATTGAATGAGCCCTATATAGGTTGAGCGTGAAATCAGCATGAGCCAATAAACAACAAATTCCTTAAAGGCAATAATAAGTGCAGCATATACAATAAACTCCAACAATGTGATATTGTCATTTCTATAAATATATGTTCTTACAAATGTAATTGCACAATAAATCAGAATATAAACCATTAATGAATTAGAATAACAGACACTATAATATAGACCACACGCTGCGCCAAAGAAAAATCTTTCAGACTTATCATGCACAGTGACTGTCAATAATGAAAACATTAATAACCCAATACAAGGAACAAATGTAAGACCTGAACGATTGATATTAGTAGGAATAAAGAAATTGATCACACTATCAATCAAATAACAGACAAGCATAATCAGGAAATTCTTAATAATCTGATTATTCTTCATATTAGTTAACCCTCTGTACAACAGCTACATAGTTTAATGAATCATAGTTAACAGATGGTTTCACAGTCACATACTTTCCTGTTGCATCATTTCCAGCATTATATCCTACAACCTTACCTACTAGGATTCCTCTAGGAGACTTTCCTTTTCCCCCTAACCCACTTGTAGTTACATTAAGACCTTTCTTAATTGTATCTACAGTAGATAAAAGAGAGACTTTATAAGTACCAGCTTTTGCATTATAGCTACTAACTAATCCATAATAAGTATTTTCTCCATCAACAATCATAACCGGAAGCTGAACACTATTATTTTCCGAACATAATAATGTCACAGTAGAAGAAATAGTACCTACTTTAGTAACAGTCCCAATCATTCCTTTAGAAGTAATAACAGCCATTCCTTTTTGAATCTGAGAATTACTTCCCATATCAATCTTGACCTGGTTACTCCATGATTCAGCATCTCTTTCAATAATAGTTGTATATTTAACTTTATAATCAGTTGGTAAAGATTCAATATTTGTAATCTTCTTCATTTCTGCTAGTTCATTAGATAATACTTCATTCATTGCAAGCTCGCTTGCATAATTATCAAGTGAACGCTTCAATTTCTTATTTTCACGATAAACAAGCTTTAGATCATGATACTCAGTAAAGACATTCTTTACATAGTTAACTGGTGCCTTAATAATATAATATTCGGCATTTGCGACTGTATCCTGAAAAACACTTGAAAATGGTAATTCAGTAATACCTGAAACAAGAGCATAAACAGATGTAATAATCAATACAACAGTGATAATGATCATTCTTCTTGTATGCTTGTTTTTCTTCTTTTTATACAATGACATCACCTCGGTGAATACATTATAATATCTCTTTTTGAAAAAAGCAATCCTAAGGAAAAACAGTTAGATGATAGATGAAAATACCCTTTCCGCCTTAAAGCTATAATACTGATTTTTCCCTATAATAATATGATCTACGATATCAACATTCATCATTTTACCTAATTCTATAAGTTTTTGTGTCATACTCATATCTTCACTAGAAGGATGCGCATCACCTGAAGGATGATTATGTACACATATAATACTTACACCATTAAATGCAAGTGCTTCTCTGAAGATTTCTCTTGCAGAGACAATGGACATATTCACACTTCCAACAAATAATGTTTTCTCTGCAATCAAACGATTATGATTATCTAAAATCATAATCAAGAAATGTTCCTGTGATAAATGAGACATCTTGTTTTCTAGATGATAAAAAACTTTAGCTGGATTATCATAGACTTCATTGATATCAGTATGCATATTAATTCTCTTAGAGAATTCTAAAGCAGCCATGATTCCTATTGCTTTGGCTTTATTGATTCCTTTAAAAGATAATAGCTTTGCAAATGTAATAGAGTGGAATCCATTCATCCCCTGTATTTCCCTTAATATTGCAGAAGATAAATCCAATACTGACTGTTCCTTATTGCCCGTTCTTAATAATAAGGCAAGAAGTTCTTCGTCAGTCAATGATTCTATACCATTCAAGAGTGCTTTTTCTCTTGGCTGTGAAGACTGATCTAGTCCCTTGATCATAAATACCTCCAATAATAGGATTTACAAAAGAAAAAATTTATAGTCTCATATTTCAAGCGTATGTTTTTACCGTTTTGAACTCAATCCCATATATTCTACACCTTACTTTGATTTTCTTCACGAACTCGTCATACTTCTGAGGGTGACTTTGATTATTTTCTATGATTAATACAGAAGTTGGATTGTTTTTTATCACGATACTAATACACTGATTCATATAATCATTATAAACATTCTCAATTTTATTCTCTATTTTTTGTATCTTTTCTAGATTCTTTATACTGTTATTTGAATTTTTCACCTTTCTAGTAAGTTTTCTCTTTTCTCTAATCAACTGTTTTTTTAGTTTCTTTATGTGATCTAATACATCTACTCTTTGTACTTTCAATCTGTTTATTGTAAATATAAATTCAGTAATATCTATTTCAAGCCTTAACTCTCGCACGCTATTTGTATTCAACATACTCTCCTCCCTTTAAATAAGGGTGCGATTTGCACCCTTCTCTTCCTATTTTCCCCATTCTAATGTAATAAGACGACCTAATCTAAGACGACCTTTCGCTGATCTAAGTAGTTTTAACCCTGCAATTCCTAGTAATGCATAAACAATATAAGTTAATGCACTACCACCACAGATCTGTTCTTGGCTTCTAACGGATAATTCGTACATATTTACTCCTTTCTATAAATATATAAAACGCGATAAATTAACTATTTCATCCATGTTATACGTCCAAATCTAAGATATCCTCGAGATGCTCTTATCAACTTCATTCCAGCAATTCCTAGAAGTGCATATATAATTCTATTTAATGCACTTCCACCATTAATCTGCTGTTGTCTTTCATTAGATAACTCGTACATTTACTCTCCTTTCTGCCCCCTCTACTATATATATACGTTTAAAAAAATGAAATTACTCAAAAAAAATCCCCAAAATGGGGATTTCGAATTAATTCATCTTTGCTAGTTTTTCTTTTGCTGCTGCATACTTAGAACGATAATCTTCTAATTTAGCTTTTTCTGCTTCTACCTTTGCAGCAGGTGCTTTAGAAGTAAAATTAGGGTTAGATAACATACCTTCACCACGCTTGATTTCACCTTCAAGCTTCTTTATTTCCTTTTCAACCTTAGCTTTTTCAGCTTCCATATCAATATACTGACCTAAATCAATATTAAGTGTATTACCACCCTTGATAACTTCAGTTGCATTATTCTTGCTTGTTGCTACATTATAACCAACACAAGTTGCATTGACTAATTTGCTGACATAAGGTGCAATTTCCTTTAATAATGCTTCAAGATCATCCTGTTTAGTAGTGATTGTATAATCTACTTCTACACTATTCTTAATAACATAAGTATGTCTAATTTCTCTTACGCCCTTGATAATATCAATGAGGTATGCAAACTGATCATTGATTGTATCATTGCCATATTCTGGATTAGCTTCTGGCCATTTAGAGATAACGATTGATTCTTCGTTATGTGGAATAGCTTGATAGATTTCTTCAGATACAAATGGCATGATTGGGTGTAATAATCTTACAATAGTATTTAATACATAAACAAGTGTATTTAATGCAGACTTCTTAGCCACTTCATCATCACCTGTTAAATGTAACTTAGATAGTTCGATATACCAAGAACAGAAATCATCCCAGATGAAACGATATAATTCAGTTCCTACGTTAATGAATTCGAACTTATCCATGTTTTCATCAACACTTCTGATTACTTCATTTAATCTATTTAATATCCACTTATCTGCTAAGTTAAGTGATGCATAATCTAATTCTTCTAACTTCTGATCTTCATCAATGTTCATTAATACATAACGTGCACTGTTCCAGATCTTATTGATGAAGTTCCAAGTAGATTTTAATTTAGCTGGTACATAACGCATATCAGCTCCTGGTGAAGAGTTATTTAATAAGAACCATCTTAGTGAGTCAGCTCCATATTCATCAATAACGTCCATTGGGTCAACACCATTACCTAAAGACTTAGACATCTTACGACCCTGTTCATCTCTGATTAAACCATGAATTAAAACATTCTTGAATGGTCTTCTACCAGTGAATTCAATAGACTGGAACATCATACGGCTTACCCAGAAGAAGATGATATCATAACCTGTTACTAATGTATCAGTTGGGAAATATCTCTTGAACATTGGATCTTCTGTATTAGGCCAGCCCATAGTTGAGAATGGCCATAAAGCACTTGAGAACCATGTATCAAGAACGTCTTCATCCTGTGTCCAGTTTTCTTCATCTTCAGGCGCTTCTCTACCTACATATAATTCACCTGTTTCTTTGTGATACCATGCAGGAATACGATGTCCCCACCATACCTGACGTGAGATACACCAGTCTTCAATGTTGTTCATCCAGTTAGAGAATATCTTTTCAAATCTTTCTGGTACGAAATCTACTCTATCATCAGTGTCCTGATTCTTTAATGCATTTTCAGCTAATGGCTTCATCTTAACAAACCACTGCTTAGATAAATAAGGTTCTACAATAGCATGAGAACGTTCTGAATGACCTACTGAATGCACAATAGTTTCAATATGATCTACAACACCTGCTTCTTCAAAATCCTTTAATAAAGCTTCACGGCATTCAAAACGGTCCATGCCTTTATATTTACCAGCT
Organism: uncultured Catenibacterium sp.; assembly: GCA_900540685.1. Taxonomy (GTDB): domain Bacteria; phylum Bacillota_I; class Bacilli_A; order Erysipelotrichales; family Coprobacillaceae; genus Catenibacterium. The sequence goes on from UQGS01000007.1 coordinate 22,943, forward strand.
AAATCATTCATAGTACCATCTTCATTCATACACTTAGGCATTGGAAGATTGTACTTCTTAGCTAACTGGAAATCATTTGGGTCATGTGCTGGAGTACATTTCATAACAGCAGTACCAAAATCAAGATCAATATAGCTATCAGCCATGATTGGTAATTCATCACCATTAGCTGGGTTAATCGCCTTCATACCAACATACTTCTTATATCTTTCATCATCAGGATGTACGAAGATTGCCTGGTCTGCAAACATTGTTTCTGGACGTGTAGTCGCAATCACTAAAATATCATCTGAACCAACAATATGATAATTGAAGTAATACATATGACCTTCAATATCTTCATGATATACTTCGATATTTGATAATGCAGTTCTCTGTACTGGATCCCAGTTGATGATCTTTTCACCCTGGTAGATGAGTCCCTTTTCATATAATCTAACAAATACTTCCTTAACAGCATCAGATAAACCTTCATCAAAAGTAAATCTTTCCTTTGAATAATCAAGTGATAAACCTAATTTAGCCCACTGAGCACGGATAATATCTGCATATTCTTCTTTCCATTCCCAGATCTTATCAACAAGCTTTTCTCTACCTAAATCATAACGAGAAATACCCTGTTCTCTAAGTCTTGCTTCTACCTTAGCTTGAGTTGCAAGTCCAGCATGGTCCATACCTGGTAGCCATAATGCATCATAACCCTGCATTCTCTTATAACGGATAATCATATCCTGCATAGTTGTATCCCATGCATGTCCTAAATGTAATTTACCAGTAACGTTTGGTGGTGGAATAACAATACTATAAGGCTTCTTTGTTAGATCGCCAGCCTTAAAATATTCCTTATCCAACCATTGCTGATATTTACCTTTTTCTACAGCTAAATGGTCATATTTAGTCGGTAACTCTTTCTTCATTTGTTTCGTCCCCCTCAATAAATGATTCTTTATGTTCTCTAATATACTTAGTTAATTTTGGCATGAAATCAGTACCTGCAATCATAGTGATATATTCATGAGTGAAGTCTGAGAAATTATAAGAAGAATAATCACCCATGTCTTCATCTTCTTCACCATTTTCCATGATTTCATTCAATCTTCTTGCACTCTTCACTAATTCAGCAATCTGTGGTTCACGTACATTATTGAAATAAGTTTCTAACTCATTTGCATAAACTGAATAAGCTGGTGTTTCAAAGAAAGAACGAATTGTTTTAGTACTACTTACACATTCATTTAACTGACTGATACCATAGACAGTTTTTTCTTCCATATTTAACTTATCTAGGAAGTTTTCATCTTCCTCTTCTAAATCTCCAATACGTGCAACAATTAAGTTCACTAAATCCTGATCACTGCATGCATCAAACTTTTCAGACGTGAAGTGCTTGTTTTCATCCTTGAAATCCGCAAAACGTAATGCTTCTTCCATCTGTTTGGCTTTAATTTCTTTTCTCTTTTTATAATAGAAAAAAGCAAATGTAATTAAAACTAAAGCAAAAGCCACTAATATCGGTGTTCTGTATTCCATAGTTCCTCCTTAGAAATAAAAAAGAGCATGTGCATAAGGACGACTTAATCGTGGTACCACCTTATTTCACATACTCTGTATGTCTCTTTACTTTAACGCAGTATTACGTATCTGGCTACTTCATTCACCAAATATGCTCCAAGGCTACCTTCCAGTCTTCACTCTCCTCTTTCACACCACCCAAGAGGTCTCTTTAAGAAGAATAACTGTACTCCTCCTCTTCAACGCTTGTTATTATTCTACCAAAGGCTTTACTATAAGTCAATGAACTTATTTGCCTAGATATTCTAAAGCCTGTGCAAGAACTGAATCACCATTCATCATGCCATAGTCCTTCATACCAATCATATAAACTGGAATAGAACCTACAGTATTCTGAATTTCATCCTTTGCATAACGCACCTGTGGACCAAGGAAAATAATATCTGCCTCTACATCCTTTAAATCTGTATTTTCAGCATTCACCGCCCAGATTTCAGCTTCTACATTCTTTTTAGTTGCTGCTCTTTTCATCTTTTCTACAAGTAAGCTTGTACTCATCCCTGATGCACAGCATAATAAAATCTTAATCATCAAAAAACTCCCTTCTTGCGACACATTATATACTAAAATAAGACATTTGTGAAGAAAGAAAAAAAGAGAGATTTTATGATCTCTCTTCGCATAGTTCTAAGATACAATCCCAGACTTCTCTGACACCTTTTTTCTTTAAGCTAGAAAAACGGACAAAGTGGTCATTTGGATCAAAGTCCAATGTTTCCTTAATCAGTTTCTCATTCTTGACAAGTTCATTACGTTTAAGCTTATCTTCTTTTGTTGCAACAACGATAACTGGAATACCAAAATGTTTCGCATAGTCATACATTGTCACATCATCATCTTTAGGTTTATGACGATAATCTACAATAAGAATCATCGCTTTTAGATTCTTTCTATTACGTAAGTAATTGTCAATCATTTCAGAGAACTGCTCTAACATCTTCTTTGGTACTTTTGCATAGCCATAACCTGGTACATCGACAAGTCTTAATTCGTCATTAATATTGAAGAAATTAAGAGTACGTGTTTTACCTGGTGTTGAACTGACTTTCGCAAGTCCCTGCACATTAGTTACTGTATTAATAAAACTTGACTTTCCTACATTTGAACGTCCAGCCATGACTACTTCAGGTAATGATTCATCCGGCCACTGACTAGACCAGGCTGCACATAACATGAATTCGGCTTTTTTAATCGTATACATATTACTTTACCAATGCATTTTCTAAAACAGTATCAATATGATCTGCTGTGATGATAGTAAGATCTTTTCTTACTGACTCTGGAATATCATCAATATCCTTCGCATTGTCCTTAGGAATAATGATTGTAGAAATACCAGAACGATGAGCAGAAATAGATTTTTCTTTTAATCCACCAATCGGTAATACATTACCAGTTAATGTCACTTCACCTGTCATTGCGACATCATCACGTACAGGCTTTTGTGTAAAGGCAGAATAGATAGCAGTTGTTAAAGTAACACCCGCACTTGGACCGTCCTTCTTCACTGCCCCTTCAGGTACATGAATATGAATATCCTGCTTATCAAAATCAATATCTTTTAAGCTATACTTATCAGCATGTGCCTTAAGATAGTCTAAAGCGATTGATGCGGATTCCTTCATGACATCACCTAACTGACCAGTCACAATGAATTTACCACTGCCCTTGAAATGATTAACTTCAATTGGAAGAATATCTCCACCAAACTGAGTCCACGCTAAACCAGTCACAACACCTACCTGAGGTTTAGGCTGTTTCTTAGTATGATCAAATGGTGCTTTACCTAGTAATTCTTCTAGGTCTTTTACTTCTACAACAACACGGTCTGTTGTCTTCTTAAGAATCTTTAAGACTGATTTTCTACATATAGCAGCAATAAGTCTTTCTAACTGACGTACACCAGCTTCTCTTGTATAGTGTCTAATCACATACATGAATGCTTCATCAGTAATAGTTAACTGTTCATCAGTTAAACCATGATTCTTAAGTTCTTTCTTAAGCAGATGATCTTTCGCAATCATCTGTTTTTCCTGTTCTGTATATGAAGATAATTCAATGATTTCTAATCTATCGCGTAATGGTTCAGGAATACCACCTAAATCATTGGCAGTTGCAATAAATAGAACCTGTGATAAATCATATGGTTCTTCGATATAGTTATCTGAGAACATAGAATTCTGTTCAGGATCTAATACTTCAAGCATTGCGCTTGTAGGATCACCCTTATAGTCACTTGCCATCTTATCAATTTCATCAAGTAAGAAGACAGGGTTCATAACACCTGCTTTTTTCATACCCTGAATAATACGACCTGGCATAGAACCTAAATAAGTTCTGCGATGTCCTCTGATTTCTGATTCATCAGTGACACCACCTAAAGAAATCTTTACAAACTTACGATCTAATGCACGCGCAATAGACTTAGAAATAGAAGTCTTACCAACACCTGGTGGACCAACTAAACAGATAATAGGCGCCTTTAAAGAATGAGTCATTTGTTTTACAGCAAGCTGTTCTACAATTCTTTCTTTAGGTTTCTTTAAACCAAAATGGTCTTCATCAAGAATTCTCTCTACTTTTGTAATATCCTGATTATCTTCAGTCATTTCAAACCAAGGAAGCTTAGTCATCCAGTCAAGATAAGTACGTACCACATTGGCTTCTGGTGAAGTAGAAGGCATCATTTCATAACGTGCTAACTCTTCAGTCAACTTATCTTTCACATTCTGAGGATAAGGATTATCCTTGATCATAGAACGGAATCTTTCAACTTCATCCTCACCATTAGGTGTATCACCTAATTCTTCTTTAATCGCTTTAAGTTTTTCTCTTAAATAGAATTCCTTCTGGTTTTCATCAATACTCTTCTTTACACGATTATTGATAGAATTTTCAATCTCATTAATAGCCTTTTCTTTCTGCATACTTGCAAGAACTAATAAAAGACGTTTATTGATATCAGGCTCAGCTAAAATCTTTTCTCTTTCAACAAGGTCAGAGTTGATATAATGACCGATTGTATCAGCGAGTTCACTTGCTGATAAGCCCTGAGTAATATTTGAAATCAATTCTCTAGGTAAAAGCTGACTTGCACCATTCATTGACTGCATCTGTTCAGTAATTTTACGCACTAAAGCGATTTCTTCATTTTGATCACCATAGATATCTTCTAAATAGCGTACCTTTGCATAATAGCATTCACCTTCAGTATAAAGTGATTCTAATTCAACACGCTTTTCACCTACTACTGTAAGCTTGATAGTACCATGATTATCTTTTTTAATACGTTTTGTAATCTTACAAAGTGTGGCATGGTGATAAACCATGTCAAAATTGATTTCTTCTTCTAAAGGATGGATCTGTGATACTAATACGATATTAGAATCATGCTGACTTACAGCTAAATCCATTGCATTTAAGGAAAATGTACGTCCTACATCTAGAGACAATTCATGTCCTGGAAATACAAGCATACCACGCGTACAAATAACAGGAAGATCAACTGTTACATTTAAATTTTCCATAACCTATTTCTCCTTTCTTAGAAAAAATAAGACGCGTAGGCGTCTTATTTCACATTATCTTTAATTAACTGAAGAGCCTTTCTATGAGTTAAATCACCCTTTAATACATATTCCTGACCACCAAGAACCTTCTTAACTTCTTCAAGTGGCATGTTGTAGTATGTAGCGATTTCTTTCATTTCATCTTCCATTTCTGCATCAGTCACTTCAATGTTTTCTGCCTTAACGATTTCATCGAGGATTAAGTTTAACTTAACTCTTTCTTCAGCCTGATCCTTAACATCAGCCTTGATATCATCCATTGTCTTACCAGTCATCTGAGTGTATAATTCAATGTTTAATCCCTGCTGTGATAAGTTCTGGTTGATTTCGTTAATGATGTTCATAACTTCGCTATCAACCATTGCTTCTGGTACATCAAATGTGTTGTTAGCAACAACAGCCTTAATTACTTCTTCATTGAACTTGTTTTCAGCTTCAGCCTTCTTCATAGTTCTGATCTGATCTTTGATCTTTTCCTGTAACTGTTCTAATGTTTCAACACCTTCGATGTTAACATCCTTAGCTAATTCATCATCAATTTCAGGTAATACCTTAGCTTTGATTTCATGAACTTTAACCTTAAATACTACTTCAGCACCTGCTAAATCAGCTGCATGATATTCTTCAGGGAAAGTTAAATTGATTTCTTTTTCTTCACCAGCAGCCATACCAACTAGACCTTCTTCAAATCCAGGGATGAATGAGTGAGAACCGATTTCAAGTGAATAGTTTTCTGCTTTTCCGCCTTCAAAAGCAACACCATCTTTGAAACCTTCATAATCGATAACAGCTGTATCGCCTTCTTCAACTGTTCCTTCTTCTTTAACAACTAATTCAGCGAACTGCTTCTGGTAGTCATTTAATCTTTCTTCAACATCTTTCTTAGTTACTCTAACCTGAGCTTTCTTAACATCTAATCCCTTGTATTCACCTAATTCGAATTCAGGTCTTACTGGGCAAGTGAATGTTACTTCTAATTCAGTTTCAGTAGACTTAACGATGTTTGCAGTTGGCTGAGCAACTGGATTTACATTGTTGTCGATGAAGATCTTAGCATAGTTTTCAGTTAAGATTTCTTCAACAGCCTGTTCTCTGATTGCTTTAGCACCAATCTTAGCTTTGATTAAGCTCTTTGGAGCATGACCCTTTCTGAAACCGTCTAACTTAGCTGAACCAGCTAACTTATTTAAAGCCTTTTCCTGAGCTGCTGCCCATTCTTCTGTATCGAAAACGGCTTTGATTTCAACCATTGATTTCTCAAGTTTTTTAACTTCTGTATTCATTTCTTAATCTCCTTTACTATTTGCAATTGCTATTATACATGAAAGATTCATGCAATGCAACAATTTAACACTCTAATTGTTTGAGTGCTAATATTTCTTTTTCTACGTCTGATAAATCGCAATTGTAATCAATTTCGATATCAGATGGATCGACTGGCATATTCTGTAAAGTCGCAACATAATAGTGTATAGTTGCTGCTACTAGATCACAGTCTTCTGGCATAATATCCTTAGGATAGAGAGTGTAAAGATAATATTCCAGATAATCGAGACATTGTGAGAGAAGCGTAGGATTATCATCTTCTAATACTCTTGAAAGAGATCTACCAATTAATGTATAACATTCTCTTTCTAATACTAAAGGACTATAAGATCCATTAAAATAATATGTCTCATCACCCTTTACAACAGTGAATTCTTCATCGACCTGCTGATCAATCAGAATTTCCATAATAAGTGTCTTTGCGAAAGATGACTTATGAGGATTTTCTAAAAATCTTGATACTTCAGGTATGATCATACGGATGTTTAACTGCTGTAATTGATCAAGTGCCATATAGATGAGATCATCATTCACTTCATCTCTATCAAGTAAACGTCCAATTTCCTGTGCAGACATAATGGTACTCTTGTTTTCAAGCTGGTAATTCTTTTCCTGCTTCATAAGAATAATTTCATCATAAACTGCATTAAATAAGTTTTCATACTGTTGAGGGATATAAGGCATTGATAATTCTTCAATAAGAATATTGATTGCCTGTTCATATTCTTCAAGTTCTTTTAAAGCATTTAAATATAAAGCAGTCACTTCATAATAAGTGTTATTGGCCTGCATTTTAGCAACGGCCCCTTCCTGCATACATCTTTGATAATCTTCTAATGCATTCAAGCATACAAGACGATAATATCTAGTCATCTCATCATCCATATCTGTTAAACGACTTAATGCGACTTGATACTGGCCTTCTTCAATAAGTTCTTCTATCATGTTTGCCTGCCACTCAAATGTGATTAAATATACTCACATCGAGATAATGTAAGTTCTCACGAACATTACTTACTATGTCATCGTGTATGCTTTGGATTGACCGAAATCATATCTACTCACAAGTTCTAGTACACTTCATAGTCGTAAATTCCCGAAATAGCCTTCGGTACACACCTACGCTTGCGTTTGTTTATGCAACTTCGTAAGTTGTAGCATCTCTCAGATTAAGTGCAGCATTGAAATCTCTGTCTTCGATATAACCACAATCACATCTGAAAACTCTATCTGAAAGATTTAAATCTTTCTTGATACTTTTACAGCAATGACATGTCTTAGATGATGGGAACCATCTATCTACAACTCGAAGTTCAATTCCATTCTCTTTGCATTTAGCTTCAAGCTTTGTTTTAAATTCATAAAACTTCTGCGAAGCAACTGCCTTTGAAAGATGCTTGTTCTTCATCATTCCTGATACGTTTAGATCTTCAATCGTTATATAAGATGGCTTGGTTTTCACTATCTCTGCGATTATCTTATTGATGTAATCAGTACGAATATTGTCAATTCTATGATGAAGCTTCTGTATCTTAAGCCTTTGTTTTTGTATATTTCTTTTTTGAGTGGACCCTCCTTTCTTTAGATTTTTATACTTTCGAGACAGACCTCTCTGTTCTCGAGCAAGCTTTTTTTCAAGTTTCCTTAATCTGGCAGATTTATTGATGTTCTTATAAGTCTTGCCATTAGAGACAATCGCAAAGTCCTTTAATCCAAGGTCAATGCCAATTCCTTCACTGGAATTACTTGCTATCCTTTTATCTGGGATTTCTATAAGAACTGAAACATAGTATCTGTCAGCTTTTATTGAGACATGACCGCTCTTAATTACGTATCCATCTTTTGTAGTTGGAATATATCCTTTCTCTTTGATGCGTACCCAGCCAAGTGACGGAATCTTGATTCTGTGTCTTTCGCAATGACAATCTTTAGGATTATTCTTTACAAAATACATCTTCACATCAGATCTGCCTTTCTTCTTAAATTTTGGAAAGGCGCTCTTGTGATCAAAGAATCTTTTAAATGCGGTCTGTCCGTCATTTACTGCCTGTGTTACCGATTTTGAATAAGCTTCCTTGATCCAGGAATATTCTGGATGGCTCGGAAGAAACTCATTGTTGAGCCATACTCTAAACTGGTTGCTGCTCATAAACTTTTTGCCACTTTCATAAAGTTCCTTATTATGAGCAAGATAGAAGTTATAGATAAATCTGCAAGTACCTATTGTTTTACGAATCCTGACTTTCTGCTCCTCTGTCGGATTTACTTCCGTCTTGAAACTCTTCAGCAATTTCCTCATCCCTTTCTATCTGTTTTTTATACTTACGAAGCCCTTTGCAACCTGCAGGAAAACACATGAAGTATTGAAACAATATCCTGCATGAGTTCTTCATCTGATTTCTAATCTAATTATAGAACAAATGGAAAATCCATGCATCAAGTTCAGCTTCATGAACGCCGTTTAATAGGCGTTAATAAAATTTAATTTTCAATAGCCTATGGTTTGTGGGTATTCAAATTATATATTTGATTTTTGTTCCATTTACTTCATCTAATAAATCGTTACACGCTTTCCATAGTTTTCAATACACTGGTCTACAATAATTCTTTTGCATTACAAAACTATCTTAAAATGTTACTTGATTTAGTAAATGATGATTATAAGTATAACCTATTAGTTTGGGTTCAGTTTGCCTTTAAAGTTCCTTCTCTATCTCAACGTTATAATATCTTAACAGATACGCCTAAAAGTTCAGCAAAATCCTTTGGTTTATAATTTGTGATATTTGAGGTGTTCATTTTAACGCTCTCCTTTGAGAGGATTTGAACACATTTAATCACATTAATCAATATATTTAGTTACTTATATTTGCCTCCTTGAGTTTTCATTTTATCAAAATTAGACTATCTGTCAACACAATTAAAAAACCTTACAAAATGTAAGGTTCTTGTCTTATTATTCGTCACCAAATGATACGCCCATAGCCTTAGCAGCCTGAACAAGATCTCCATTAGGATCAACAAGCTTCTGTTTACCAAACTTCGCATCACCGATAACTTCTTCAAGTGAAGTATATTCCATGTTGCCACCCTTTAATGATACAACATTTCCAAATAATCCTTCATCAATCATAGAACATGCTTTATTACCAAATCTGATAGATAAGATTCTGTCATATGCATCAATATCACCACCACGGATAATATGACCTGGGTTAACAGAACGTACTTCATGATTAGGAATCACTTTTTCTAGATCATCAGCTACCTTTGCAGCAAGTCCAGAATAACGGATTGGGTCTGGTGAATCTTCTACGATCTTACCGATTGATTTAGTACCATCTGCATACTTCGCACCTTCAGCCACTGCAATAACAGTATATGGAAGACCTGCTTCATCACGTTTCTTAATTGCTTTCGCAATGTTTTCAATAGTAAATGGAATTTCAGGAATCAATACAACACCTGCATTACCAGCAAGACCTGCATATAATGAAATCCATCCAGCTTCTCTTCCCATTAACTCACAGCAGATTACACGATGATGTGATTTTGCAGTAGTCTGAAGACGATCTACGAATTCAGTACCAACACTCATCGCACTGATGAAACCATATGTTAAATCTGTAGAAGTTAAATCATTATCCATAGTCTTTGGAACACCAATGACATTAACGCCTTTTCTACTGAAATCTCTTGCACTTGTTAATGTACCGTCACCACCTAATACAACTAATACATCAACACCGTCTTTCTTAAGATTTTCTACACCTACATCACTTACGTCTTTTCTTACTTTTCCACCATTTCCATCATCTACAAGATAATCGAATAGGTTATCCTTATTAGAACTATAAAGAATAGTTCCGCCTTCCTTATATATATCTTCTACTTTATCTACAGTTAATTCCACATAATTATTATTATACAATCCACGATAACCATACACAAAGCCAATGACTTCCCAGTTATATTTTTCAATAGCGATTTTAGTGATTGTTCTTATAACCGCATTTAAACCTGGACAATCTCCTCCGCCTGATAATAGAGCTATTTTTTTAACTTTAGAATTCATGATATTTCCTCCTCTTATGTAAATCCCACTCTCTATTATAAATTAAACTGTTAGCGTTTTCAATATAAATATGAAGCGCTTACATATAAGTGCCAAAAAAAGAAGCCTATGATGGCTTCTTGATTGTCTCAATCACTTCAATGACATGTTTGACAGGGAGTCCAATGACATTATCGATATCCCCCTGCACTTCTTCAACGAATTTTCCTGCAACGCCCTGAATCGCATAAGCGCCAGCCTTACCCTTCCATTCATCTATAGAAAGATAATCATCAATCATATCACTAATATCCTTAAAGGTTACCTTTGTTTCATCTATAAATGTAGTTACCTGATCCTTATAGAATACAGCCACTGATGTATATACGCTATGTGTATCATCACTTAAAGAATCAAGAATCTTTCTTGCTTCATCCACGCTATATGCTTTTCCAATAATCTTATCATTATGATAGATTGTTGTATCAGCACTGATAACAATATCTTCAGGATACTTCTCATGAATAGAAATTCCTTTATCATAAGCAAGCTTCTTGAGTCTTTCTTCTATATTTAAAGAAGAATCAAGATATTCAGTAATAGAAGAGGCATCGATGATAAAATCAATGCCTTCTCTTTCAAGCAGTTCTTTTCGTCTAGGAGAAGTACTTGCAAGAATAATTTTCATTATTTCTTTTCCTCAACAGGTGCATCATGTTTAACGATTGGTTTTGGTAATAATGCTTTTCTAGAAACATTGACACCCTTATCAGTAATCTGAGTTACTTTAACTTTTACTGTATCGCCAAGCTTGATTACATCGCCAACTTTATTTGTTCTATCCCAAGCAACATCCTTAACATGTAAGAATCCATTTGTACCAGGGAATAATTCGATAAATGCATACTTTTCTTCAACTCTTACAGCCTTACCATCAAAGATTTCGCCTACTTCAACTTTTCTAGTTAAATCCTTGATCATACCTATTGCATGGTCAATGGCTTCCTGAGAGTAATGATAAATAGTTACATTACCTTCATCATCAATATCAATCTTAACATTATCACTTTCCGCAATAATCTTATTGATCATATCGCCACCCTTACCGATTACATCTTTAATCTGTTCAGGTTCAATCTTCATCATAGCAACCTTAGGAGCATATGGGCTTAAGTGATCTCTAGGTTCACTAATTGCTGACATCATGCAGTCCATGATCTGTCCTCTTGCAACCTTTGCCTGAGCTAATGCTTCCTGTAAAATTTCTTTAGTAATACCATCAATCTTGATATCCATCTGTAATGCACAGATACCGTTCTTTGTACCTGCAACCTTGAAGTCCATATCACCAAGATGGTCTTCCATACCCTGAATATCAGTTAAGATTGTATAATTTTCACCTTTTTTAACAAGACCCATAGCAACACCAGCAACTGGATTACTAATTGGAACACCAGCAGCCATCAAAGCCATAGTTGATGCACAAATTGAAGCCTGTGAAGAAGAACCATTAGATTCTAATACTTCAGCAACAACTCTGATTGTATATGGGAATTCTGTTTCAGAAGGAATAACCTGTCTTAAAGCTCTTTCACCTAAAGCACCATGACCGATTTCTCTTCTACCTGGAGAACCCATTCTTCCTGTTTCACCTACACAATATGGTGGGAAATTGTAATGATGCATGAAACGTTTCTGATCTTCCATTCCAAGACCATCAATCTTCTGTACTTCACCTAATGCGCCTAAAGTACAAGCAGATAATACCTGAGTTTCACCACGAGTGAACATAGCTGAACCATGTACACGTGGTAATAAATCTACCTGTGCATCTAATGGACGTACTTCATCTACTTTACGACCATCAGGTCTTACCTTTTCTTCAGTAATAAGACGTCTTACTTCTTCTTTTTCAAGATCACCAAGAACCATCTTAACCTGTTTAATTGTCTTATCATGTTCTTCAACAGTGGCATATTCTTTTTCTTCAAAAGATTCTACAACCTTAGCATCTAATTCATCAATAGCAGCATATCTTTCAAGCTTACCAGGAATAGAAATAGCTTTGATCATTTCTTCCTTAGCCATTGCTTCTACGCTAGACACGATGTTTTCATCTAATGCAAATAGTGGAACATCAATCTTTTCTTTACCAACAGCTTCTACAATCTGTTCCTGGAAAGCAATTAATTCCTTGATCTTTTCATGACCGAACATCAATGCATTTAACATTGTTTCTTCGTCTACTTCTTTTGCATCTGCTTCAACCATGTTAATAGCATCCTTTGTACCAGCTACTTCAAGGTTGATTTCACTTCTAGCCATATCTTCTGGTCCTGCATTGACAGTAAATTCACCATCAATTAAACCTACGTTCACACCTGCAATTGGACCATTAAATGGAATATCGGAAATACATAATGCAATTGATGCACCAAGCATTGCTGCCATTTCTGGAGTTGCTTCCTGATCAACTGATAATACAGTATTAACAACCTGTACTTCATTTCTGAAACCATCTGCGAATAATGGACGGATAGGTCTGTCAATCATTCTTGCAGTTAATGTACCATGTTCACTTGGACGGCCTTCACGTTTTAAGAAACCACCTGGAATCTTACCTACAGAATATAGTTTTTCTTCATAAGTTACTGTTAATGGGAAAAAATCTACATCTTTTGGTTCTTTCCCAGCACATGCTGTAGAAAGAACAACTGTATCATCATATCTTACTAAACAAGAGCCGTTTGCCTGTTTAGCCATTTCACCAACTTCAACCTGGATTTTCTTACCATAGAAATCCATACTAAAAATTTGTTTTGCCATAAATTCACCTCATATTCTTCAAAATTATATCATAAATCAAGTATTACACAAACAATTATTTGACAGAGACATGAAAAAAAGCCCCATAGGGCTTTTGTTTCTTATCTTCTTAATCCTAACTTATCAGTTAAAGCTGTATATCTGTCAAGATCTTCATTCTTAAGATACTTTAATAAGTCTCTTCTTCTACCGATCTTCTTTAAAAGACCTCTGTTAGAATGATTATCCTTTGGATGCTGTTTGAAGTGACCGTTTAACTTGTTGATATCAGCAGTTAATAATGCGATCTGAACTTCTGGAGAACCAGTATCCTTTTCTACGCGACCATATTCAGCCATGATCTTAGCTTTTTCTTCTTTAGTTAACATTACGTTTTCCTCCTAAAATATTTTCTTCGCAATATCCAAGCTAGATGTAAGAGGTACAAATATCCTAGACATTGTTGCAATGACTATTTTACACTATTTTGATATAAAGTCAAATACTTTTTCATGACCTGACTTAAATATTTTCTGTCTTCTGTTAATTGTGTTTTTAGTCCTTCTAATCCATTAAAAACAGTTTCTTCACGCTTATATAAATAGAAAGTAACCACTACTTCTTGACCATATACATCTTCATCAAAATCAAAGACATTGACTTCTAACGAAAGACGATTGATATCATTGAAAGTTGGATTCATACCAATATTCGCCATTCCTATATAATAACGATGATTAATTTCTACAATTGTGCCATATACACCTCTTTTAGGTAAGTATTTCATGCCATAATCAATATTCAATGTAGGAAAGCCAATGAGACGTCCTCTTTGTTTACCATGAATGACTGCTCCCTTTACTTTGTAAGGTCTATCAAGTAAAGTATTAACTTCTTCAATCATTCCTTGATCCATCAGCTTCTTAATAAGCGTCGAGGATACTTTTTCTGTTTCATTATACATGACAGCATCTTTCACAATAAGTTCAAAAGGCTGTTTCTTTAAATCTTCTATAGAACCACTATTATGATCACCAAAATGGAAATCATAGCCGCATACAAGTCTTTTCAAAGGAAGCTTATTCAAGTATTCATCAATAAAAGCCTGTGGGCTAAGTGCTGCCACTTCCTTAGTAAAATGAATCACTAAGAGATAATCAATACCCATTTCTTCTAAGAGTTCTTTTTTCTCCTCTAAAGTGATAATTGATTGTCTCTTTTCCCCTTTTAAGACACATAAAGGATGCACATCAAAGCTCATGACAGCTGTTTTTGTTTCTCCTTTATATTTCAATACTTCATTAATCAAAGACATATGGCCAAGATGTAAACCATCAAAAAAGCCAATCGCAAGAGAAAGAGGTTCTTTTAAGTTCACCTCTTCCATTTTTATGACCTTCATTAGAAAAGCCCCCTCAAGCTCTTTAAAGAGCCTTTTCCATCTGGTCCATATATTGCAAGTAATTTTCCTTCTTTTGAATAAACAGCCACATTATGATCGATATCACTCTTGATTTTCTGACCAGTCATAACGATTCTTTCATCTACAACTATAGAATCATAATAAGAGAATACTTCTTCTAAGGGAATCACTGGTCCATTATTTTCTTCAAGTTCTTCTAATGTCACTGCCTGATCAATCGTGAAATGACCTGATTGATTTCTTACTAATGCGCTCATATGAGCAGGATAGCCTAATGCTTTCCCAATATCTACGCATAAAGAACGGATATATGTTCCTTTAGAGCACTTGACATCAATAGTGATTTCATCATCATGTGCATCCACTAAATCAAGCTTATAAATAGTGATTGGTCTTTCTGGAACTTCTACTTCTATCCCTTCTCTGGCATATTCATAAAGCTTCTTACCATTAATTTTAATAGCTGAATACATCGGAGGCTTCTGCATAGAATCTCCTTTAAAAGAAGAAAGTACTTCTTCTAGATTCTCATAACCAGTAAAAGGCTTTGTTTCTAAAACCTTACCTTCAGAGTCATATGTATCTGTCGCACTACCAAGTTTAAGTGTCGCACGATATTCTTTTTCTTCGCTCATTAAAAACTGCATTGCTTTAGTGGCTTTATTAATACCCACAACCAAAACACCAGTAGCCATAGGGTCAAGAGTTCCACAATGTCCTACTTTTTTAGTATGCATAATACGTCTCACACGATTAACGACATCATGACTTGTCATACCCTGTGGTTTATTAATTAAAATAATACCATCCATCAACTCACATCCTTCCTAAAAAAAGCAGACGATTGTCTGCTTAGATATGATTAATAACGAAGTACTTCTTCTTACCTCTTCTGATAACAGTGACCTTACCACCAAAAGCATTGTCTTTTGATACGACAAACTTTTCATCAGTCACCTTTTCACCATTCACAAGAACACTTCCGCCTTTAACGAACTGTCTTGCTTCACGGTTACTAGAAGCAGCACCTGCTTTTACTAATACATTTAAGATCTGTTCATCTTCAGTTACATCAATACTTGGCACACCATTAAAGCACTGTTTAACCTGTTCATAAGTCATGCTCTTGATATCACCACTGAATAACTTTTCAGAAATGCTGACAGCTTCTTCATAAGCATCTGCACCATGAATGAAAGTAATAACTTCTTTTGCAAGTGCTTTATGTGCTTTTCTTAAGTGTGGTTCATTCTTATTTGATTCTTCTAATGCTTCAATTTCTTCTTTAGATAAGAAAGTAAGGTATTTTAAGTAATCAATAACCTTGCTATCTTCACTGTTGATAAAGAACTGATACATTTCATATGGTGAAGTCTTTTCTCTATCTAGCCAGATCGCATTTCCTTCTGATTTACCAAACTTAGTACCATCGCTCTTAGTAAGTAAAGGCATAGTGAATCCATATGCTTCATCACCAGTCTTCTTTCTAATTAATTCAATACCTGCAGTGATATTACCCCACTGGTCCTGACCAGCTACCTGTAAATCACAGCCCTTATTTTCATGTAAGTAGTAGAAATCCATTGCCTGCATGATCATATAAGAGAATTCAGTGAAAGTGATCCCTTCATCTAATCTTCTCTTGATGATATCCTTAGATAACATATAGTTGATATTGAAATATTTACCATAATCTCTTAACCAGTCAATGAAGTTTAAATCCTTAGACCAGTCTAAGTTATTCACTACTTCAAAACCAAATAAGTCTTCAGCCTGCTTCTTTAAGCAGTCGAAGTTATGCTGTACTTGTTCTTTAGTGATCATTGGTCTTTCAGTTGTTGGCTTTGGATCTCCAATCTGTCCAGTTGCACCACCGACTAAAAGAATTGGATGATGACCTGCATCCTTTAATCTCTTAGACATTAAGAAAGATGAGAAATGCCCAATATGTAAAGAATCCCCAGTTGGGTCAGTACCGATATAGAATGTCATTCCTCCTGCATTTAATTTGTCTTTTAAGTCTTCAGAACTTACATCTTTAATGAGGCCACGCCACACTAATTCATCATAAAATGTCATAATTTCCTCCTATAATATAAAAGAGAATCCATCCAAAGGACGAATTCTCGCGTTACCACCTTTATTCATGTCATAGACATGCTCTCTTGTTGATAACGGTGTACTCACCGTCTAGACTTTGCATCTAGAAGCTCCAAAGTGTATTCATTCATACTGCTGCACTTATTTTCACCAGCCATAAGTTCTCTAAACCAGCGCATATGAATTACTTGTCTTCTTCATCGCAACTAAAAGTCTACATGAATTCATGTTGTTTGTCAATATCAGCTTGTAAAGACACTTTCTAACATCAGTTTTGTTTCATCAAGATGGAATGCATCAACTAAGACAATAACACGGTCTCCAGAAATAAGCTTGGTATCCCCTTTTGGAATGATTTCTTCTCCACCACGAATCACTGAAACAATTAGACTGCGGCGTGGAAGCTGTAAATCCTTAATATAATGATCACAGGCATTTGAACCAAAGCCAACTGTATAACCAATGAGTTCCTTACTATCTGCATATTCTTCCATAGAATGATATGGCTGATTGTTTAAAAGATTTGTGAGAAGACTTTCATAAATTGGTTCACTATGTAAAAGGTTGGCTACATAGTAAGAAACAAATGATACAAGGGCAATCGGCAAGAGCATCTTTAAAGTTCCACTCATTTCCGCAATCAGTACAATACCAGTAATAGGTGCTCTAACAATAGCACTAAAATAGGCAGCCATAGCCATAATAATGAAGTTCATGAAATATTCTGAAGGAACACCGCACATAATAGCAACCTTACCTACGCTTGCACCAATGAGACTTCCTAAGATAAGTAGCGGAAAGAAGATACCTCCTGCAGCACCTGAACCAAATGAGACACATGAAATAAGAAGCTTTAATACAAATAATAAGACAAGTGTAGATAAAACAAGATTTGGTTCATTGAGATATTCTACAAGTTTATGTCCTCCACCCATGACAAGTGGGCAATAGAATCCTAAGATTCCAGATAATACTAAAGGAATAATGACTCTTTGATGTTTCTTTAAGAATGGTGTTTTCTTATAAAGTTTAATAGTTCCCATTGTAACCTTATTATAGAAAGCACCTAATACACCAGCGACAATACCTAGAATAATGATCCAGATATAGTTCTTTAGAGGAAATGTTTCTTTAATAGAAAAAGCAAGGGTTGGTGATAAACCAAAGATATTTCTACTTAAGAAATCCGCTGTAATAGATGCAATCATAACAGAAACAAGTGCACTTGTAGAGAAGTTCTTATGAACTTCTTCTAAAGCAAACATGATACCTGCAAGAGGTGCATTGAATGCTGCAGATAAGCCGGCAGCTGCTCCTGCTGTCATTAAATAACGTTCTTCCGTTTTTACACGTTTTCCTTTTTGCGCAAGAGCCTTACCAACCATACCTCCTAGCTGGATACTTGGCCCTTCTCTACCAAGTGATAAACCACCAACTAACGCAAGTGATCCTGCGACAAACTTAGCAACTAATACTCTCCACCAGCATTCATCAATACGTCCCTGTACTTCTGCTTCTAGCTGTGGAATACCAGAACCCCCAATCATGGGTTCCCACTTTAAAAAGAGTGAAATAATAAGACCTAATACAATTAGACCGATAATCCATAAAGGCCAATAAGACACATTTTGTGCCACAAAGTCCCTTATAGTGAAATAAATAGATTCTGCATTGGATAAAACCAGACGATATATGATACAGACAGCACCTGATGCGATACCAACAAGTAACCCTTCATAAGCTAAACGCTTATTGAGTTTACTTCTTTCTCGTAATATATTTGCAGTATCAGATTGATTTTTAAGCATATATAATCCTCCCAGTAATTATAATGACTGATATTATTTTAACACAATCTAAACGTGTAAAAAAGGATGCCTCAGCATCCTTCTTTAGTTATTTAGTTGTATCACGCTTGATGAATGTATAATGCATTGGCACTTCAGCTTCATCAATTTCTTCATGATTTAAGATCTTTGTAAGAAGTCTGATTGCGATGGCACCCATATCATATACAGGCACATGAATAGTAGTAAGAGGTGGACGACAGATAGTTGCATAGCTTGTATCCATCATACCAACAACCTGCATTTCTTCAGGTACATTGATACCATGATCAATGGCTGCATTTACAACAGCAACTGCTTCCTTGTCATAACCAGTTAAAACTACATCATGCTTATGAGTACTGAAATATTCATTTAACTGAGGATAGCTTTCTTCATAGTGGTTTGATACATCCACAATATAGTCTTCAGGAAGTGTTTCACCACTATCTTTGAATGCTTCTTCAATACCTTTCGCAAAATCATTTAAGTCAACTAAGTTCTGAGTTGCTCTTACAAAGCAGATATCTTTCTTGCCCTGTTCAATAAACTGTTTAGTCATATCATATGCGATACTCTTTGCATCAACATATACAGAACAGATATCTTCATCAGAAATCTTATACCCAACAACAACCGCAGGAATACGGTATTTTTTAATGAGATCAATTTCTTTATCAATACAGTTGTTATTGAATAATACAACACCATCAGCTCTTGACTTAATAACCTTTTCAATAACTTCTTCAATAGGGTTACCTAAACCAAGTTCATCTGTTGTATACATAATGATATTGAAGTCTAAAGTACGTCCAGTATCTCCAATACCACCAATCATATCTTTTACATGTCCAAAAAGTGACTGTGGGAAAACAACCGCAATAGTTGTAGTTTTACTAGTTGCAAGACCTCTTGCAATCTGATTAGGCTTGAAATCGAGTCGTTTAATTGTTTCAAGTACACGTTCTCTTGTTGCAGGCTTTACAACATTTGAACCATTAATTACTCTTGAAACTGTTGCAAGTGAAACATCAGCTGCTTCTGCAACATCATAGATTGTTACTTTCTTCTTCATACTAGTCCTTGATTTCCTCAATCATTTCATCTAGCTGTTTTTCAACATCATCGATTTCCTGATCAATGGCATCTTCATCAATCATAGCAGCCTTATCGTTAATCATTGTTTTAACTTCGTCGATTTTCTGATTTACACGTCCAGTTACTTCTACAACTGAACCTTTTACCTTTTCAAAATTATCACTAGATTTTACTTTTTCTGCAAGAACTTCTAATTTCTTCTGGACTTCATCTACTTTTTCTTTAGTAGTTTCTTTAAAATCATCAGGATCAAATTCATCTACTGACTTTTTAATATTTTCAATTGTTTCACCTAATTTAGCTTCTACATCTTCTCTAGTAAGACCTGC
Organism: uncultured Catenibacterium sp.; assembly: GCA_900540685.1. Lineage (GTDB taxonomy): Bacteria > Bacillota_I > Bacilli_A > Erysipelotrichales > Coprobacillaceae > Catenibacterium. Next base: position 43,045 of record UQGS01000007.1, read on the forward strand.
TAAGTAGTCATAAGTTGATTTTGATTTAGCTTTAATGTCTTCTCTTAATTCGCTACCTTTTTTAGGTGCAAATAAAACACCTGCTAAAACACCTAATCCTACTCCGAATAATACTTTTCCGAATTTCATAATTATACCTCCTATTTTTTCTTTAATATGTTTTTCAAGCCTAATACCGTTCCTAAAACACCTGCACCTGATCTCTTCTTATTAAAAATACCGCTGACTACATTGATAGGTTCATTGAGCTTATCCATTTTATAGTTGATATCATCCACTGTGACATTTACTTTAGAAACTGTTGTTTCTAAATGCTGTGCCAAATGGCTGACATCCTTTAAAGTTGTAAGTGCATGGATAAGAAATACGCCTAGTGACACTAATGCGAATACACCAGCGAGCACTAGAATACATAGACAAATTGTTAAGATATCCACGGGATGTCCTCCTATGCCTTTTCTTTTTCCTTAATAACTAGATCTTCTAACTTATAAATATCCTTAGGACTCATAAATAAGAATACTGCATTATCATATTGTGCTAGTTCCTTAGCACCTGCTTCATCTTCAGTCACTACTTTAGAACGAGGTAGGTTCTTAGTAATAACACTGACATCAATATCAATGCCTGGTTCCTTTGGTGCATTTGCTGGGAAATCTACAAAATATGGATGATCTGCCATATCCATGATTCTTGCATAATCCTTCGCAAATCTTAAACCACGAGAATATCTATCTGGCTGATATACGGCTACAATCTGTTTACCAGGGAAACGAGTTCTTGTTTCTTCAATAACATATTTAATAGCAGTTGGATGATGTGCATAATCATCAACATATACGTTATTTCCTACTTCTTTGACTGCATAACGTCTCTTAGTTCCTTCAAATGTACTTAACTGACTTTGCATATAATCAAAATCCATACCTTCAAGATAACCTAAAGTAATAACACCTAATGTGTTATAAAGTGTATGCATACCATAGAATGGTAAAGTGAAATGCCCAAAAAGATCGCCATAGATATATACATCAAATGAAAGACCTTTTTCATTATTAATTACGTTCTTAGCCTGAACATCATTGCCATCTTTTACACCGAATTTTACAACTCTCTTTGTATAATTCAAATGAGGAAGATGTGGATCATCACCCCAGATAACAATAGCCTTTTTAGCCTGGTTGGCATATTTTTCAAAAGACTGTTCATACTGTTCCATTGACTTGAAATAGTCTACATGGTCCATTTCAATGTTGTTGATATAAGAATAATCTGGATGATACCATAAGAAATGATCCTTATATTCGCAACATTCAGCTACAAAGTACTTAGCACCCTTAGTGGCATAACCAGTACCATCACCAATTAATACATTTGTCTTATCATAATCTTTAAATAAATGATAAGCCATACCTGTAGTAGAAGTCTTACCATGTGTACCTGCAATACCGATAGTAATATGATCATCCATAAGCTTAGCTAGGAAATCATAATAGTGGTGAATTGTCACATTAGGATTATCTTCTGCAGCAGCCACTTCTTCATTAGAACGGTCAAATGCATTCCCTACAATAACATCCATACCGTCTTTAATGTTGTCTTTATTAAATGAATAGATAGGAATATTTCTTTCTCTTAAGCCATCTTCAAGGAAGATATACTTATCAATATCACTTCCTGCGACTTCATAACCTAAATCATATAAGATTCTTGCAAGAGAAGCCATTCCTGAACCTTTAATACCTATAAAATAATACATATTTTGTCACCTCGATAATATATTAACACAAATTAAATAATGATTACATAGATATCACTTAAAAATGAAAGTATTTTCATGAATTGGTAAGAAAAGGGTCGTCAATCGTAAAAGTTGGTGTATCAAATATGTCACTTTCACGTAAATGAATCGTTAATACCTGTTCAATAGTAAGTCCTATTGTTTCACCATCTTTAAATGTCACATCATTCATAATAACATAGAGTGCTGTATCTTTAATGAAGTCTAATACTTCCATAGGTTCTCCTATAGAAGTAAGTTCTATTTCATGATAACCTAGCTTTTCAAGACCATCTGTATACGCCCCTACCCCATTATCTAATGGATATAAACCAAACCAGATGATGTTGTAAATAGGAAACATATCCTGATCAATCATCTTAGCCATTGTTTGATAAAAGGATGGTTCATAGATGACATCATTCATATAAACCCCTACAACATTCTCATCAATATTTGAACATACTTCTTCTACAAATAAAGGACAGTCTGTCTGAATTGTTTCAATCGTCTTATGGATATGAATCATTCCCCTATGATTTTTAGTACATGCATCTGCCTCTTCCCACATAAAGTTACTTAAAGCTGCATTAAGACGTACTTCCTCATCTAATGGTTGATTAATATAATCAGCTGTTTCAATTAATGGTTCTTTGACTAATAAAAATACATCTAATTCCATCTTTACTCTCCCTTAAACAATAAGTCTTCTAACTCTTTTACAGATTCGACATAATAAGTACATTTATTCTTAATATCTTCTTTGATTTCCTTGATATCATGAGCCCATCCAGCCCCACATGCATCAACATGTGCATCTCGTGCCATCTGTATACCTGGTAATAAGTCATCTACAAGTAAGACATCTTCTTTACTTAAATGAAGTTCTTCAATAATGCTTTCAACAGGCCAAATAGATGGTTTTCGCTTTTCAGGAGGTAATTCCCACCCATATACAATAGAAGGCTCAGGTAAGTCATTATTCTTATAATCACGAATGATTGTATGCTTCATTGAATGAGAAATAACACAGATAATGCCACCTTCATTCACATAACGCCATAACAAATCATGAATTCCATCAAAACAGACAGGGGCATGATCACGAATATAAGACTGCCAGTTACTTTCCTGTATATGCATTTCTTCTTCAGTGAACTTTAGTATATCAAAACATAATGCAGTGAAACCCGGATTATAATTATACTTAAAATAATCTTCACAAGTCATAGTAACACCTGGACGCAATTTACTTAATGAATCTAAGAATGCAGGAAAGTTCACTGTACGTGTACTATCTACAATCGTATCATCATGATCTAGTATTAAACATTTATATTTCATTTGTATCTCCTTTTTGATATGCCAAACATGTTATACCCTGTGTATTTATTATTTTGCCACACTGTTTAAATCCACAGGATTCTAATAAATTCTGCATAGGAATATTCTTAATTCCTGTATCCATCTTTAAATTAGGCATCTGACTATAAGCCCAGTTTAAGATAAACTTGCAGGCACCTTTTACAATATGTGCTGAAACAACACGATGAACAACACCATAAGGTGCATTATTGAGCCATTGCCCCTCTATTTCCTTATAATCTTGATCTTCTTCTATCGCATAATAGAAAACAGCAGCAATTTGACCTTCATACATACATAAATACATCTTATCTATATCTTTAGTAATCAATTCTTTTGAAGGATAACCTACAGGCCATTGATCTTTATTGCCATGATTATCCATGAATATCTTTGCTTCTTTATACAGACTCATTATTTCATCTATTTGAGTCCTATCTGCTTTTCTTATTTCCATAGTTAACTCCTCTGATTTATATCATAACACAAAAAAAGGTCTGAAAAAATCCAGACCCCCATATTACATAATTTCTACTATTGTTCTTTCTATCGTAACAGATGGATTCTCATCAAAATCATTCAATATATCTTTACCATCATCTATTACATTCAACGTATCATGTCCTTTATGGATTTCAATTTCCATTGAAAACCAACAATCCTGTTTTTCAAAGCAGAGTTCAAAACCATCAAAATAGAACACAATAGCTTTCGTCTCCCACATGTCATAATTTTCAGAAAAAGTATGATCATTAACTAGTACAACTTTCTGCACTGGCTCATTAATATATATTTCTTTAATATCATTATTGAACCTTGGCTCAACTTCTGTCCAATTGGATTTAGAGATACTTAATATAGTTGCTTCACCATCTAATCCAAAATAATCTAATGCCTCATAATCATTCACTAATTCAAATACCTGTTGATTAATCTCAAATCCCAAGATACCTGTTACAGAATCTGCAATGATAAAATCTGCATGTTTGTATTTTGTGAAAGTATTTCTTATAAATGATTTGATCAATTCTGTGTCAAACCTAAAATCATACTGTTTCATTATTATTTTCCTTTTCAAAAAGATACTAATTCTTGTTATGAGCTAATCTTATCATATTTTCATCTAATGTCGTACGTGAATTTTCCAAATTATATTTTTTAGCCCAATCTTTATAATGCTGATCCATGTATTCCTTCAATTCACTAATCGATTTTGTTTTGAATAAATCAACAAGATTCACATCATCAATAATCTTGATGGTTTCATCTAATTTCAAGATAAATTGAGATGCATTCTCAAGATCAAGGATTTCAAATAAGTAAGTATTTGTAGTATTCACAACATTCGAATCTACATAATAATTAAAATAAATACTCAATACACCCGCATCACGATGTGCCATGAACCCTTTCATTCCATCTTTTAAAAATCCAACAGAGGGATTATAAATTCTATTAATAGGTAAAATCTTAATGCTTATAATACTGCTTAAAGGAATTAAAACATCTTCTTTCAATTCATTTCAGTTTTTCAAGAAATCTTTCAGCAAGCAAAAAAAAGAATAGCCAGGCAACATCCTAACTATCCTTTCTACATGAATTATTCAATTATAGTTAATTCCTTTGGATAACTGTTTAATACCTTACATCCATCTTCAGTGACCATAACTAAGTCTTCAATACGAACTCCAAAATCACCCTGTAAATAAACACCAGGTTCAATTGAGAAGATCATACCAGGCTTTGCGATAATATCACTTACAGAAGATACATCACCAAATTCATGGACATCTTTACCAATGAAATGACCTAAACGATGATTGAATTCTTTACCATAACCTGCTTCAGTAATGATATTTCTTGCAACTGCATCAATTTCAGATAATTTCATACCTGGCTTGATAGCAGCTTCAGCTGCTTCATTTGCCTTTAATACAAGATTGTATACTTCTTTCTGTTTTTCAGATACTTCTTTATAGAAGAAGGTTCTTGTCATATCAGAACAATATCCTTTATAGATACATCCCATATCAACGATAATAGAATCTCCTGGCTTTAAACGGCTATCATCGCATGAATGATGAGGGTTAGCTCCATTGGCACCATAACCCATGATTGGACTAAATGAATGACCTGATGCACCTAATGACTTGTAATAAGCAAGTAATGCTTCATCCATTTCTATTTCAGTCTTATCTGTTGCAAGTAATCTTTTTACTTCAGCCATTGCGGTATCATTCATTTCACTTGCTTTAAACATAAGTGCCTTTTCTTCATCATCCTTCTGCATTCTTACTTCATCCACGCATAGTGATCCTAAAACATATTTAGCGTTAACGCAATCCTGTACAGGAATCAAGAAACGTGCTGGCATATTCTTATCTACACCAATCACCTTGGCATCCTTTAAATAATTTGCAAGTAATGCTGGACCATTATCTGTATCATCAAACCAAGTAATAGGCATACCTAAGTCTTCTTCTACATAGAATAAGTTATTGAAGAATAACTGGTGATTGCCTTTAGATGAAAGAACCATGACATACATTCTTTCACCTGGATGATTGACATAATTTAATAAATAATCGATAGAAACAGGGTCAGTGACTAATAAATAGTCAATGCCTCTTTCTTCCATCTTTTCTAATACTTTATTAATTCTCTTCTGATTCATATTCAGTTACCTCGATTCCTAAGTCCTTTAACTGATCATTGTCTACTGGTGTAGGTGCTTTAGACATTGGACAAGTTGCACTTGTATTCTTAGGGAAGGCAATAACATCTCTTAAAGAATCACATCCACAAAGTAGCATTGCGAAACGGTCTAATCCTAATGCGAATCCAGCATGTGGTGGTGCACCATATCTAAATGCATCCACAAACCAGCCAAACTGTGCATCAATTCTATCCTGTGTGAATCCTAAAGCCTTGAAGGCACGATCCTGTAATTCTTCTTCATAGATTCTCTGAGATCCACCACCAAGTTCGAAACCGTTTAATACGATATCATAAGCATCTGCTAAGCAGTTTGCTGGATCTGTATCAATCTTATCTAGATCTGAATCCTTTGGACGAGTGAACGGATGATGCATTGCATAGTATCTTCCATCTTCTTCAGAATATTCAAACATTGGGAAGTCAACAACCCATAAGAAGTTGAACTGACGAGGATCATATAACTTTAATTCTTTACCTAAATGATTTCTGATTGCTGCAAGTGCATCACATACAACCATATAATGAGTATCACTGACAAATAGTAATAAGTCTCCTGCTTCAGCATTCATCTTTTCTAATAAAGCACTCATCTGTTCTTCAGTAAAGAATTTAGCGATAGGACCAGATACACCCTTATCAGTCAATTTCAACCAAGCAAGACCTTTAGCCTTATACTTTTTAGCAAGTTCAGTTAAAGCATCAATCTTCTTACGTGAATAATTATCTGCTTCACCCTTTACATTAAGACCTTTTACATGTCCTCCTGCTTCTAATGCACTCTTGAATACTGCGAAGTCAACATCCTTCACTGTTTCGTTTAAGTTTACAAGCTTTAAATCAAAACGTGTATCAGGCTTATCGATACCATAAGTTTCCATTGCATCATGCCATGTCATTCTTGGGAATGGTAACTGAACATCAATGTTCATAACATCCTTCATAACCTTCTTGATTAAGCCTTCACCAATACCAATCACCTGATCAGTATTCATGAAACTCATTTCTACGTCTACCTGAGTGAATTCTGGCTGACGATCAGCACGTAAGTCTTCATCACGGAAACATCTCGCAATCTGGTAATAACGTTCAAAACCAGATACCATTAATAACTGTTTAAATAACTGTGGAGACTGTGGTAATGCATAGAATGAACCATTATGTACACGTGAAGGGACTAAGAAGTCTCTTGCGCCTTCTGGTGTAGATTTATTTAAATAAGGTGTTTCAATTTCTACGAATTCTTCACTATCTAAGTATTCATGAATCGCTCTGACAATCTTAGCACGTCTCATGATGTTCTTCTGAAGAGCTGGACGTCTTAAATCAAGATAACGATATTTCATTCTTGTTTCTTCTAAGGCATCAGTTTCATCTGCGATAATCATAGGAGTAGTAGCTGCCTTGTTGACAATCTTTACTTCTTCAGCCTGGATTTCAATATCACCAGTAGGCATATCTGGGTTCTTAGAACTTCTTTCTACGACAGTACCCTTGATATCAAGAATATATTCGTTCTTAACATCCTTTAACTGTTCATTGAAAGATTCATCAAAGATGACCTGTGTAATACCATGACGGTCTCTTAAGTCTACAAAGACTAAAGCACCTAAGTTTCTCTTTTTAGCAACCCAGCCAATAAGTTCTACTTTTTTATTGACATCAGTAATTCTTAGTTCTCCATTGTTGTGAGTTCTATTCATGTTCATGATCTCCTTCATAATGATTTTCAATATAATTTAAGATATCTTCTAATTTAACTTCACTCTGTTCTTTAGAATGATTGCAGCGAATATTGACATATTCACCCTTTACTTCATCTTCACCAATAATAATAGAAAGATGTGCACCAAAACGGTCACTAGACTTGAACTGTCCTTTTAAGCCTCTACCTGCATAATCCATATCACAAGTAAAGCCGTTTGCTCTAAGCATTGTGATGATCTGCATTGCTAAATCTCTTGCTTCATCACCTAGAGGCATTACATATACATCAATACCATTTGCTTCATCTTCTTCATCATCTAATGCAAGCATTAATCTTTCCATACCAAATGCAAAACCTACACCAGGAGTTGCAGGACCACCAAGTTCTTCTACAAGACCATTGTAGCGTCCTCCACCACCAACAGTAGAACCAGCACCTAGTTTTGGATCATCACTGATGATTTCAAATACTGTATGAGAATAATAGTCTAATCCTCTTACTAAATTCGTATCTACAACATATTCGATTTCTAAATCATCTAATAAGCTACATACTTTATCGAAATGTGCTTTCGCTTTTTCACTTAAATAATCAATTGTACGAGGTGCAGAGGCCATTACTGGGTTCTTTGCATCTACTTTACAATCTAGAATTCTTAATGGGTTCTTTTCAAAACGTGCCTGACAATCTTCACATAAATCATTAAGTACTGGTCTGAAATGATCCTTTAAAGCTTCTCTATAAGCTGTTCTTGATTCATCATCACCTAATGAGTTGATATGTAATTTAATGTTCTTGATGCCAAGTGCTTCTACGATAGTCACTGCCATCAACATACATTCAACATCTACATAGGGTGATTCAACACCTAACATTTCTACACCGAACTGGTGGAACTGTCTCTGTCTACCATTTTGTGGACGTTCATATCTGAACATTGGTCCCATATAGTAAACCTTCTGTAGCTTTTCAGGTAAAGCATACATCTTGTCTTCTACATATGCTCTTGCAATACCTGCAGTGCCTTCTGGTCTTAAAGTAAGAGAACGATCTCCCTTATCCTTAAATGTATACATTTCTTTAGTCACTACATCTGTAGTATCACCAACAGCACGAGAGAATAATTCTGTGTGTTCAAAGATTGGTGTACGCATTTCTTTGACGTTGTAATTTGCGGCAACAGTTCTTAATAGCTGTTCCATTTCAATCCATTTTTCTGAATTTTCAGGGGTAATATCTACTGTCCCTCTTGGTCTATTGTATTTCATCTTTTCCTCCTTTATAAAATAAAAAACGTCCTTAATCTAAGGACGTTAATACGCGGTACCACCTTAGTTCATGAATGAATCATGCACTTTACTAGGTTATAACGTAACCAACGTGCTTTTTTAAAGCATTCTCCAAAGTGTCCCATAACTTCTCATTAGTCATTTCCACCAGCCATGACCTCTCTATGAATGTCCATTATTTAATCTTCTTCACTGAATATAAGGTGATTATAAATCAAAAGTATATTTAATTCAAGTCACTAATGAATGACACGGCGAATTTCTGCAACACCTTGTACTTTATTCATGTTATCGATTGTATTCTGTAATATTTCTGCGTTTTCAACAGATAACGTTAAACGAATATGCGCATCTAAATCCATAATATTCGCATTGATCTTAAGAATGTTGACCTTCACCTGACTTAAACATGTCACAATATCACTTAATAAATTAGGACGATCTAGTCCAATGACTTCTAAGTCCACATTGAAGCGTTTCTGTTCAATATTAGGATAATCCCAATATACATCAATGAGACGTCCTTTTGCCACACTCTTGACGTTTGGACAATCGGCACGATGAATCTTGATTCCCTGTCCTTTAGAGACGAAACCAACAATCTTATCACCAGGAATAGGATTACAGCACTTAGATAACTGCATCTTTAGTCCGTCCACACCAGTGACTGCAACACCAATACTCTTTTCATGCTTCTTATTAAGTTCCTGAATATTGTTGTTATGACGAAGAATCTGAGACAAGTTATCAAAGAATCCTCTCTTTTGTGGTGCCACCTTGTCTAATAGTGTAGAAGCAGTTGCATGCTTCTTACCTAATGTAAAGAGAATATCATCAAATGTATTGGCACCAAATGAACCAAGATAGTTCTTGTATGTATCAGGACTCATATAAGTCTTCTCATCAAGCTTTCTTGCTCTGATTTCATCTCTAAGAAGTCTTCTACCTTCTTCAATGATCTGTTTTTTATTTTCTTCTTCATGTTTTGTGATATATTGACGAATCTTATTACGCGCACCTGCTGTTCTTACAAACTTCAGCCAGCCTTCACTTGGACCAGAATTCTTATTAGTCTTGATTTCAACAATATCACCTGTTTTTAATTTAGTATCAAATGGAACCATAACGCCATTCACAAGCGCACCTACTGCATGATGTCCAACTTCTGTATGAACACGATATGCAAAGTCAATAGGTGTAGACCCATTTGGTAACTCTACAATACGACCTGCAGGTGTTAAAGCATAAACATTGGCTTCAAAGATATCACGCTGTAAAGTATTATAAAATTCTTTAGCTTCATTATCTTTCATTTCATCACTTACAGTAATGAACTCACTCATCCACTGAAGCTTTTCTCCAATTTCCTTCTGTTCCTGCTTTGCATTATATTTCTTACCTTCTTTATAACGCCAATGAGAGGCAACCCCTCTTTCAGCAAGTTCATCCATCTCTTCAGTACGAATCTGGATTTCAAATACATAGCCTTTTTCACCAATCACAGATGTATGTAATGACTGATACATATTAGGTTTAGGCATCGCAATATAATCCTTAAAACGTCCAGGAATTGCACGATATTTTTCATGCATAATACCTAATACTTCATAACATTCATTCTTAGTTTGTACAATAATACGTAAAGCATTCAAATCATAGATTTCATCAAAACGCTTATGCTTATAAACCATCTTTTTATAAATAGAATAAATATGCTTAGCACGACCCTTAATACGATAACTGATGCCAGTTCCTTCTAAGTTCTTTTCAACTGAATGAATCATCGCATCAACAGAGTCTTTTCTTTCACTCTTCTTCTTATCAAGAAGTTCAGCAATTTCTTTATAAGCTTTAGGATCAAGATATAATAAGCATAAATCTTCTAGTTCTACTCTAATATCATTAATACCTAAACGATGCGCAATTGGCGCATAAACTTCTAATGTTTCTCTAGAAATACGTTGCTGCTTTTCAGGGCTCATATATTGAAGCGTACGCATATTATGGAGTCTATCAGCTAATTTAATCAAAATAACACGAATATCCTTAGCCATCGCAATATAAATCTTACGATGATTTTCAGCATGGAAATCACTTTCTTCCATATAAGGCATCTTAGTGATCTTAGTAACACCCTCTACTAGAGTAGTGACTTCTTCACCAAATCTCTCAACCATTTCTTCTCGAGGCACATCACAATCTTCCATAACATCATGAAGAAGTCCTGCTGCAATAGTAATTGGTCCAGTCTGAAGTGTTGCAAGAATATAAGCAACCCAGATCAAATGAATTGTATAAGGTTCACCACTTCTTCTTTTCTGTTCCTTATGCTTCACCATGATAAAGTCGTAAGCCTTTTGAATCAGGGCTAAACTTTCTTCTTTTGTGATATATGTTTTCACAAGAGCAAGGACGTCGTCGTAACTCATTGGGTCCCCTGCGCCTTTATATTTCATAATAACACCCCCTCATGTATCAGCTCAATTATAACATAATTCACTACTAACATGAAGAGACTAAGAAAGGAATAATACAAATATCACTTCATTAATTCTGATATTCATTATTCATTTATGAATAATACAAACAAAAATAAAAAACTCCCGAAGGAGTTTCTATTAGTATTTAACCTGTGAGTAGATGTTGTATTTGTTTAGCTTTTCAGTAGCTTTTAATTCTTCTAGTTCAATAACGAATTCCATACCAACAACTTCTCCACCCATTTCTTCAATAAGTGCAGCAGCTGCTTCTACAGTTCCACCAGTGGCAAGTAGATCATCTACAATAAGTACTTTCATACCTGGCTTGATGCTGTCTTTATGCATAAAGATTTCATTTGATCCATATTCTAGATCATACTTCTTGCTGACTGTTTCTCTAGGTAGCTTACCTGGTTTTCTGATTGGTACAAAGCCACATCCTAATTCCAAAGCGACAGGACATCCAAAGATAAAACCTCTTGATTCAGGTCCTACTACAATATCAGCACCTAAATCCTTTGCATGTGCTGCTAAATCATCAATACAAGCCTTGAATGCATCCTTGTCTTCTAATAAAGGTGTTACATCTCTAAAGATAATTCCTTCTTTTGGAAATCCTGGAATAGATGCAATATGCTGTTTAAAATCCATAACGATTCCTCCTATACATTACATTATTATATCATCACATAATTATGAATACAGTAAAAATTCAAAAATAAATCTTTACAGATTACATGAATTATAAGATTTCTTCTACAATGAAATTAATAGATTTATTTCCTCTAAAGACATTGATAGATAAAGTACCTACTAGAGTCATAGACTCTTTATGTACTACTTCATCATACATCTGTCCTTTATTAAAAGCGAGTGCTGAAACCTGTTCATCTCCTAAATGGAATTTTAAATGTTTTCCTTCAGATAAACGGTCTACTCTACCACATGCTACATCTTCCATGATAAAGAGTGGTGCTTTGTTTTCTTCGCCATAAGGAGCAAGTAAGTTAAGTGTTTCTACATTATGTATTGTTGTATCATTAAAAGTTATAGGAATTACTGATTCACTGGCTTCAAAATGGCACCCCTGCAAATCATTGACAAGGGCATCATAAACTAATGGATAATTAGACTTGGTGATAGTAAAGCCACCTGCCATTGCATGACCACCATATTGTACAAAGAGATCTTCATGGTGTTTAAAGAAATCATAAATATTAAAGCCATCAATACCTCTTGCACTGCCCTTATATATTTCTTTTTTAGAATCATAATGCATGACAAATGCAGGCTGTTCATATTCTCTTGTATATTTACCTGCCACTAGACCTACTAATCCTTCATGCATATTTTCTGAGCCATAAAACAAACAAGGAGAAGTGATATCAGTGACTGCTTCCTTGTATAAAGTCGTTGTCATAGATTGTCTTTTAGAATTGATTTTAGTCGCAATGTTTGACACTTTTTCTAAGTAAGCAGGATTTGTGCCTTTTAAGAAGTACTTCACTAAACATACTGGGTTGACAAGTTCAGGTAAGCGACCAAAAGCATTGATACGAGGGGCGATTGTAAAGCCTATAGTTGTGACATCGTATTCTCTATTTCCTCTTAATAGCTCTAATGCAGGATACTTATATTGTTTCATAAACTCTAAGCCACGTCTCACTAGACTTCTATTTTCATCTAATAGTGGCATCATATCAGAGATAGTTGTAATAGCTGCTAGAGTGAATAAATAAGGGTCATGATGTTTTAATAATGCTGCTGCAAGCTTATAGGCGATAAAGCCACCACATATCTCTTTAAATAGGTAATTAGGAGACATCTTTGTATGAATGATAGAATAAGCCACAGGTACTTCTCCATCAAAAGCATGATGGTCAGTAATAATCACATCTATTCCTAATTCTCCTGCTTTTTCTACTGCATCAAATGCTTTTATTCCGTTATCTACAGTAATAATGAGAGAATAGCCCTTCTCAGCCATCTGTTCTACTCGTGTTGTATTAAGTCCATAACCATCTGTAAAACGATTAGGTATATGATAGCCTACTTCTATCCCTCTTTCATGAAACGCCTGTACGAGAATAGCTGTCGCAAGAATACCATCGCAGTCATAATCTCCATAAATACAGATTTTTTCTTTATTCTCTATAGCCTCTTCAATACGTTCGAGCGTTTCATCTGATTCTTCAAACAAAGAAAAATCATGATAAATAAGATGATGATCCATAAAGGCTCTAAATTGTGTTTGATCTAATTTTTTACTTTCTATTACTTTAGCCATTAAAGAATTGACACCGTATTTCTGCATAATCTCTTCTGTATGGCTTAATTGTATTGTTTTATATTTCATAAATAAATCCTTTCGTTTGTCATAGGCGGAAACCCACTGCCTTTAGGCGGTGGGAGGAGCCTCGTAAATCGTTATCTATTATCCCTGACTTTCAATATATTTAAAAAATAACTACCTTATCATCTTAATAAATATATACATAAAAGTCAAAATAAGTGTTCTAATCAAAAAGTGGCTGTTAGGCCACTTTTATTAGAAATAATGAGTTATTTCATGATCAGACTTTGAAAGTCTGCTAAGTTTTTAGTTTCTGCTTCCTTAATGACTTTAGCTTGTAGATATTCAAAAATTGTAGAGAACTGTAAAGACATAATATCATCAATCATATCACAGAAAGTAATAGAAATCTTATTTCTCCATATGACATTTCTTAGATAATCTTCAATTTCTGCTGCAACAATTTTTTCTACGCCATCCTTCTGAAACTCATAAGCTTTAGCTTGAAGGATAAATACAACTTCATCAGGAAGCGGCTTTGATAAATCTATATCCATATTCATACGCTCCCACGAGTAAACATTATATAAGAATTGTGGGACGATGAAAAGACTTAATTATGATTTTGTAGTGACATAATGTATCAGCTGTGTGATGCATAATACAACGAGATTCACAATCACAATAGAGGCACCTGTAGGGGCTGCATAGAGATAAGAAATAGATAAACCTATAATAAAACAGATAGATGAAAGGATGGCTGATGAAATGACAACATGCTTGAAATCCTTACAGAAATACATGGATGTAAGACATGGGAAAATAGTCAAGCTAGAAATCAATAACGCCCCCATCATACGCATACCAAGTACGATAGTCAATGAACAGAGTATCGCAATAATGATATTGTAGAACTCTACGTTAATGCCTGTACTTTTCGCAAAATCTTCATCAAATGTCAAAGCAAACATCTTATGATAAGAGAATACATAAAGGATAAGTACAACAATAGATAAGACAATGCTGATGATCATATCCTGATTATTAAGTGAGAGGATACTACCAAATAAGTAGTTATTAATATCTGTATTGACTCCTTTTGTAAGTGAAATAGCCATAATCCCAATGGCGAGTGAACTAGACGATAAGACTGCGATGGCTCCATCGCCATGAATATGATGATTGTTGTTGAGTTTAAGAATAACGACTGCCGCAATAATCGCAACTGGTACCGCTAAATACAGTGGTGCTACACCAAGTACTGTCGCAATCGCAAAGCTGCCAAACGAGACATGAGATAATCCATCACTGATCATCGCATTCTTTCGAAGTACAAGATTCACGCCAAGCATGGCTGCACATAATGAAATAAGTAGACCGACCACAAAGGCACGAATAATAAATGTATAGTTAAACATGTGGAGTAATGTACTCATTATTTTACTTCCTCCATTCTATAGTTATCTTTATCTAAATGAAGAATCTTGTTACCAATGACTTCATCAGATGCTAAATCATGAGTGATCATAAGAATAGTCAAACCTTTTTGATGAAGTTCTTTTAAAACAGCATAGAATTCTTCTTTAGAATCATAGTCCAAGTTATTAGAAGGTTCATCTAAGACAAGACATTCTCTTGTAGCACAAAGTGCTCTTGCAAGTAAGACCTTCTGTCTTTGTCCTCCTGATAATTCTCCAAATGATTTGTTTTTTAGGTCTTCTATATGAAGTGTCTTAAGACATTCTACTGCAAGCTTCTTCTCTTTATTATTAAAGAAAGGGCGATAACCTACTCTATTTAATGCACCTGATAAGACGATTTCATATACTGAAGCGGGAAAGTGGCGATCCACCTTCGTTTCCTGAGGCATATAACCTATTTCTCTTTCATTCATATAATATGTAATCTGCCCCGCCATCGGTTTAATCAAACCAAGCAATCCTTTGATAAGAGTACTTTTACCTGCACCGTTTTGTCCTAATACTGTTATAAAATCACCCTGTTGTATATCAAAAGAGAGACCATTGATGACTTCTTGATTATCATAGCCAAGTTTTAAATGATCTACTTTTATAAGTGTCTTCATTGAAGTGCCTCCTTTACTGCCTTTGCGTTTTTACACATGATTGAAACATATGTTTCACCATTATTAAAATCTTCTGCACTCACATTATGCATGCTTTGAATAGTAAGTATCTTTGCACCTGTTTCTTCAGAAATCGTGCGGGCAATCTGTCCACTGGATAACTCAATCTTAAAGATAACAGGATTGTGGTCTTTCTTCACCTTATCAATCAAGTAAGAAATAGTAGATGCACTAGGTTCAGTCTGTTCAGAACATCCTGGGAAAGCTGCACTATATGTAAGACCATATTCTTTCGCAAAATAAAGTAAAGGGAAACGATCTCCTACAACTATGTCTTTTCTTTTCGCATTATTAACTATTTCCTTTATTGAAGAATCAACAGATGCAATCTGTTTAATATAACTTTCCGCATTCTTATTAAACCTTGATGCATGATTTTTATCTAAAGCACACATTCTCTTATTTAAGCTTGAAACAATCTCCATCGCGTTTTTAGGACTTGTCCAGACATGTTCATCATATTCTTCTTCATGTTCATCATGTTCTTCATGCTTTTCTTCTTCCATCCCTTCGACATGTTCTTCATGTTGAAGATGAGAAACAAGATCTAGCATCTTTACAATTCTATTAGGATCCATATCAGAAAGTAGGCTATCCACCCATTCATCTGATTCTCCACCTACATAAAAGAAAAAGTCACTCTCTTTAATCGCAATCATATCCTGTGGAGTTGGTTCATAGGAATGAGAATCCATTCCTGGTTGAATCAACATCTTTATAGAAATATCCGGATCATTTTGAGTGATTGCACGGACAAAATCATAACAAGGGAAATTAGTAACCACGACATTAAAGGATTTCTTTTTAGTCTGTGTTGTACATCCTGTCATCAACAATAGAGAGAGAATAAATAAACCTATTTTTTTAAGCATGTATAGCCTCCCTGCAGTCTCTACATAAACCGACTATTGTAGAATCCTTACAGTCAATTTCAAAGCCATGATCTTCTAATAAATGCATACGGATTGTATCCATAAAATCACATTCTAGATGTGCAATCTTTCCACATCTCTTACATAATAGATGAAGATGGTGATTGCATGTTTCTTCTCTGGCATATTGGTAGTAGACACTATCTTCTCCTGAAAGAGTATGTTTCTGTAGTACACCCTGTTGTGATAATTTATCTAGATTACGATATACCGTAACAAGATTTACATTTAATCCCTGTTCAACCAATGCCTGATAAATATCCTTAGCACACAAGCGATGATCTTCATTTTTCTTCATATATTCAATAATACAGTCCTTGTATTTAGTACGATATTGTTTCATAGAATACCTCCTATGCAAATGATTTGCATATTGTATTATAATGATTCTCATTCCTATGTCAATGAATATGCAAATGATTTGCATATAATAAAAAAGAAGCAAACTAATCTGCTTCTTTAATATGCGAATGAATCCAGGAAGAGAATGTATCTAACCCTTCCTTGATTATTTTTGAATCGGAAGTAAATCCAAAGCGTAAATGGTATTCCTTATTAAATGCCATACCTGGCACAAAGAATACACCTGTGTCATTCTGTAATGTCTCACATAATTCTTTTGAGGGCATATCAAATAAATAATGTAAGAAACATACAGTACCATCTTCTGGTATGACACATTCTACTAATTCTTCTTTTTCAAGCCATTCTTTTAATATTCTCTTGTTTTCAAGAATGATATCTCTACTTCTATCAAGTATAAGATCTTTATGTTGTAATACAACTGTAGCCAAATAATCATTCCATGGACCAGTAGAGATAATTGTATAATCTCTTCTAAAATTGATTTCATCAATGAGTTCTTTAGGTCCCTTGATCCATCCTAGTCTTAGTCCTGCAAAAGAATAAACCTTAGATAAAGAGGCTGTCGCAATACCTAATTCATACATATCAGAAATACTATCACATAGAGTATTATTCATACCACGATAGATTTCATCGACAAGAATATAAATAGAATGACTTCTAGCAAGCTCAATTAATTCTTCCATCAATGATTGTTTAATAACAGTACCAGTAGGATTATTTGGACTATTTAATATAAACATCTTTGTTTCAGGTTTAATAAGCTTCTTAAAGTCTTCAATAACAGGTTCCCAGTTATTGGTTTCATCAAGTTCTACTAGATCATAATCACATCCTAAAGATGCAGGATAAGAATAGAACTGTTCATAGGATGGTGTTAATGCAATGATATGGTCTCCTTTATTAAGTAAAGTATCCATGACATGCTCATTAGCATTAATCGCACCATGCGCTACTGCAATATTATCTCTAGTACCTGTCTTATATAAAGAAAGAATCGCATCTTTTAAAGAATCAGAGCCTGTAATAGGTCCATAATCCATACGCATATGCATAAGATCTCCCATAAGATCTTTATGAATTAAAGATTCTAATTCATGAATGGACATATCTGATACACATGTATCAGCTAAATTGTATTGACAATTTTGTTCATGGTTCGTCATCCATGTTTCTACATCAAATTCCTTTAAATACACGTCTTCTTTCTCCTTTATCTATTAATGCATAACTTTAGATAAGAAATCTTTCGCTCTATCACTTTCTGGATGAGAGAAGAAAGTTTCTGAATCATTTTCTTCTACAATCTTTCCGTTTTCTAAGAAGATAACACGATCTGCAACAGTTCTAGCAAATCCCATTTCATGAGTCACGACCATCATAGTCATACCCTGTTTAGCAAGATCCTGCATAACTTCTAATACTTCAATAACCATTTCTGGGTCTAATGCACTTGTAGGTTCATCAAATAGCATCACTTCTGGATTTAAGCAAAGAGATCTCGCAATGGCTACTCTCTGTTTCTGACCACCAGATAACTTATTTGGATAAGTATCCTTCTTATCTTCAAGACCTACCTTCTGTAAGTACTTGATAGCTACAGCATTGGCTTCTTCTTCAGTCATACCCATTACCTTAAGTGGTGCAAGTGTTAAGTTTTCTAATACAGTCATATTAGGGAATAAGTTGAAGTGCTGGAATACAAATCCCATTTTACTTCTTAACTTATTATATTCAGATGTACCTTCTTTTAAAGGTGTACCATCAATATAAATAGTTCCTTCTTCAGGTTTTTCTAAGTGATCAATACATCTAAGCACTGTACTTTTACCACTACCTGAAGGTCCAATTAAGCAGACAATTTCACCCTTCTTTAAAGTAAGAGATACATCGTCTACAGCCTTTAATTTACCAAATTTTTTTGTAATGTGATCCACCTGGATCATGATATCGTTAGTCACTGACAGCTAATCTCCCTTCTACATATCTTGCGATGGCTGAAATACAAAGTGTCATTACTAAATAAATAGCACCTGTTGCAGTTAAAGGTACAAGATAGTTAAATGTATTGGCACCAATAACACTTGCAGTGGCAAGTAATTCTACTGCACCAATTGTGAAAATAAGTGATGAGTCCTTAATTAATGTAATAAATTCACTAATTAGAGGTGGAATGATACGTTTAAATGCCTGTGGTAAGATAACATAGCGCATAGTCTGAACATAGTTTAAACCAATTGTTTCACACGCTTCCCATTGACCTTTATCAACACCTAGAATACCAGATCTGATTAATTCTACCTGATAAGCCCCACTATTTAAGCTCATCGCAATTAAACCACATACATATGGATCAGCCTGGAATCTCTGTCCTGTAATAGACTGAACAACAGTAGGTACTGCAAGGTATAAGAACATGATCTGTAATAGCATTGGTGTACCACGGAAGATTTCTACATAAACATTACCAATGGCTCTTAATACAAAATGTTTAGAAAGTTTTAAAGCCGCACCGATAATTCCAAGAATAACACCGAAGAACAAAGCCCCTATTGCAAGTAATAGAGAGTACTTTGCCCCAGTGAAAATCATGAATTGAATATTAGACGGCGTAAGAATATCCATAATTGTTTTCATTCGCATTGACTCCTTAATAATAAAAAATTAAGTGCAGACAGAACATGTCTGCACTTATGTGATTAATAAATTAGCAACCCCATTTAGTTTTTAATTCGTTGTATTTATCAGATTTAACGAATTCATCAACTGCTTTGTTGACATCCTTCATTAACTTGTCGTTACCCTTTTTAGTGATGATCATGTTTTCTTCTTTGATTAATGGTTCATCAATCATCTTTAAACCAGCATTCTTAGCATAGTTTTCAGCAACTGCACCATCAAGAACAACTGCATCTAATCCACCAGATTTTAAAGTTTCTACTAAGATCTTAGCATCTTTAACTGTAGTTACTTGAGCACCCTTAACACTCTTAGCAGCATCTACACCAGTTGCACCTAACTGAGCACCAATCTTCTTACCTTCAAGATCAGATACTTTTGAGAAAGTAGAATCACCTTTTACTAAA
Source organism: uncultured Catenibacterium sp. (assembly GCA_900540685.1). Lineage (GTDB taxonomy): Bacteria > Bacillota_I > Bacilli_A > Erysipelotrichales > Coprobacillaceae > Catenibacterium. Next base: position 63,205 of record UQGS01000007.1, read on the forward strand.
GCAATCTGTTCAGAAGTGTTGTATGCATGAGACCAAAGAATGTTTTTCCAATCCTTATGATAAGTGAAACCAGAGATACCTAAATCAACCTGATCAGAAGTGATTGAAGATGAAATAGCATCAAAGCTTAAAGCTTTGAACTTATAAGAATAGTTACCACCATTCTTGTTCATGATCTTAACTAATTCCTTAGTCATATCAATATCAAATCCAACCATTTCTTTCTTGTTGTTGTAAGATTCATATGGTGGATAGTCTGGAGATACTCCAATTAATAATTCAGTTTTACCATTAGATGATGATCCACAACCAGTCATTCCAACAGCAAGTAACATAACTAATACTACGCTTAATAATTTTTTCATAAATATGCCCTTCCTTTTTTTAATCTTAAGAAAACAAAAACGCCTCTTGCTTTCGCAAGAGACGTCAATTAACGCGGTACCACTCTTCTTGATTTATTCCTAAATCCTCTCTTATCCTTAAGGCGGAATACCGATAATCCTATGTATTCAGATTATCCTCTCAAAAGTGCGGTTCATTCAACCTTCCATGCTGATCTCTCACCTACATCAGCTCGCTGAGATTTCCAGTTAAACTACTCTCTTTGTCATTGAGTTTTCTTATGTATGTGTCTTATTATAATCAGACGATTTTAATTGTCAACAAGAAAAATGATATTTTTCATATTTTTATGTAAAAACAACATTTTCTATATATTTTTATGTTAATCGCAAACTTTAAATAATTTATTTCACAAATGAGTGTATTTTATGAAAAACTTTATACATAAAATCAATTGGTTTTTCATATTGAGATAAGATCATCTGGATGTTTTCTAAGTCTTCATCCTTCTCTTTTAATGCTTCAATCCACTTTAATGATGCTTCATGGAACTGATCAATCATTGTATAAGCATAAATCAATTTATAAGAAACAAATATTAATAATCCGCTCGCACATAAACAAAGAGCAGATAAGAATAATTTCATAAAAATCCCTCTTTTCTGCTCTCATTATATCAAATCGAATTGTTATTTAGAAGCCTCAATCATAAGCTTTGTGATCTTGTTAGAGAAATCTACAGGATCATCAATAGAGAATCCAGCAATTAATAGTGCCTGATCAAATAGAATTGATGCATATTCATCAATCTTTACAGGTTCTTTTTCATAAACAGACTGTAATGATTTAAATAAATCATGATCTGGGTTGATTTCAAGAATTCTTCCTGCTTTCACACCCTGTGCATCTGGCATCTGATTTAATACCTTTTCCATTTCAAATGAAACACCATCACCACTTGCTAGACATACTGGATGAGATTTTAATCTATGAGATAACTTGACATCCTGTACCTTATCACCTAAAGCCTTTTTAACGATTTCAAGTAATGGTTTGTTGTCTTCAGTCTTCTGTTCTAGTTCTTTCTTTTCATCTTCTGTTTCTAAGTCTAAATCACCCTGAGTAACATTCTTGAATGTCTTAGAATCATAGTCTCTCATCATCTGTAAGCAGAATTCATCGACATTATCAGTCATATAAAGAACATCATAACCTTTAGATTTAACAGCTTCTACCTGTGGTAATAAATCACATTTTTCTACTGTTTCACCAGAAGCATAATAGATTTCCTTCTGATCTTCAGGCATGGCATCTACATATTCCTTTAATGTGATAAGTTCTTTCTTATCAGAAGAATAGAACATCAATAAATCCTGAAGTTTATCCTTCATCATTCCATAGCTATTATAAATACCAAACTTCAACTGCATACCAAAGTTCTTAAAGAATGTAATATATTCATCACGGTCATTCTTCAACATCTTTTCAAGTTCAGTCTGAATACGTTTTTCAATCTTGTTTGCGATAACTTTCATCTTTCTATCATGCTGCAACATTTCACGAGAGATGTTTAAGTTTAGATCCTGTGAATCTACAAGACCTTTCACAAATCTGAAGTGTTCAGGTACTAAATCTTCTGCATGATCCATTATGAAGACACCACGTGAATAAAGCTGTAAGCCTTTCTTATAATCCTGTGAATAATAGTTCATAGGAGTTCTAGAAGGGATGAATAATAATGATGTATAAGAAACAGCACCTTCTACAGTATTATGCATTACTCTCTGAGGAGCTTCAAAATCATTGAATTTAGACTTGTAGAATTCATCATATTCTTCTTTAGTGATATCCTTCTTCTGACGTTTCCATAAAGGAACCTGTGAGTTTAAAGTCTTGTTTTCTACAACATCTTCATATTCATCACTGTCTTCTTTCTTTCTAGAAGTAGTGACATCCATCTTGATTGGGTAATGAACATAGTCTGAATATTTCTTAACAAGTCTTTCAATTTCATACTGATCAAGATACTTGCTGTAATCTTCTTCCTCTGTATCCTTCTTTAAATGAAGAATGATTGTCGTACCATGTTCTGCTTTTTCTACTTCTTCAACAGTATAGCCATCACTTGTATCACTCTTCCATAAATAGCCTTTATCCTCACCATATTTCTTAGAATAAACTTCTACTTCATCAGCTACCATGAAAGCACTATAGAAACCTACACCGAACTGACCGATGATATCAACATCACTGACACCTTTTTCTAGGGCATTCTTGAATTCATAAGAACCAGAATTTGCGATAGTACCTAAATGTTCTTCTAGTTCTTCCTTATTCATACCGATACCTTCATCAGCAATTGTAAGGGTTCTGTTTTCCTTATCTACAATAAGATTGATTGCCATATCTTCTCTTGAGAAACCACTAATATTTTCCTGTAATGCTTTATAGTAAAGCTTATCGCTTGCATCACTGGCATTTGAAATCAATTCTCTTAAGAAGATTTCCTTATGAGTATAAATAGAATTAATCATTAAATCGAGTAGTCTTTTAGACTCTGCTTTAAATTCTTTCTTATCTGACATTTTTTTACGCTCCTTTAGCACTCTAGTATTTTAAATGCTAAAGACAGTATACACACCTTTCTTAGCATTGTCAACAATTGAGTGCTAGAGAGTCAAAAAGACTTGGAAAACACCAAGTCTATTTATTAACTATCTGCATAGGAACACCATCATTCATGACTTTAAATCCAAATTTTTCATAAAAAGAAGCATTCTTGCTTTCTTCAGGCATTACTTCAATATAGAAATAATCAGCATATTTTTCTTTCATTAAATTTACTAGATGACCTGCAATCCCCTGTCCCTGATATTCTGGATTGACCAATACATAATGAACGTAAGCCATCATTCCACCGTCATCTAGTACTCTAAGTAATCCTACAAGTTGATCATTACTCCAGGCTGTAAAAACGGTAGAAGAATGCATTAATGCCTGATAAAGTCTTTCTGGATGCTGTCCAGATACCCATCCTACGGATAAGAATAATTCTTCAACCTGCTTTTGTGTAAATTTCTTTTCTTCTGTATATTGAATCATATAATCACTCCTTTTTTTCTTTGGTGTCATTATAAAAGGTTATCAGTAGCTAAACAAGTTACTCAGAAATTTATGAGTGACTTGAACTTATATGATAAATATCATCGATGGGGATTGTTGTTTTATCTAGCAGTATCACTCGTTTATTGATTTCATCTATATCTTTAAATTGTCCTCTTACAGTCATGTAAGACCCACCCTCTTTATATTCATCCTCTACAAAGTAATCTATTGTAATAAAGGGATGTTCTTTTTTATGAATAAGCAGACCACTAAGTACTCTATTTAATATCTGTCTCTGATCTTCATCCAGGATACGTTTTTGAGTGGTGAGTCTACCTGCTTCACTTATTCTATCTACATGTGTTTTAAGAGCTGCAAAAGGTGCGAACTGAGCCGCTCTATTATTCATGGACATTCTAGGATGATGAGGTGAAGTAGGATGTTTCATATTGATTATATCGTCATAATTCATGCTTTATGTCCTCCAATCATCTTATTTCTTTCTCTTGTTGTAGCACCTTCTTGAAGATCAGCCCCTTTCAGCAACGCATTCTTACCATATTTCTTCTTGATATCAAGAGTCACACCTTGCAGTTTCTTTTCTTTAGATAAATCAATTTCAGGCTTTTCTTCATCAAATAAGGAAAGCTGTTTATAGGTCATAGGAATATCATCATCACTTCTTACTTGCGTTGCAGTGAGCTGAATTCTTCTTATTGTAAGTGCATGATTGATATGTGAATGATAAAAACGCAACAATGCTTCAGACATTAACTTATAGGAAGATGTATAGGAATCTAAGTTAATTGTACCATGGAGATTTTTAGGCAGTGTTCTCCCATAACGATCCTCCATAGTGTCTCCATAATAATCTTTCATATTTTCTATATCGTATCCAATCGTAAGAACAAGCTTATTTGTGACAAGATGCTTCTCAAAGAGATCTAGACTAAGGGATTCTATCATTTCCTTAAGTATGATTTCTGTCTTCCTATAATCATACGAACATGAGAGAACCTGTCCTGTTCCAATACTTTTAGAAGGTGCCTTGTAAGCTTTAATTGCCTGCATTGTGCAAGGTTCCCATCCCCATGCATGATCAATAAGCAGTTCAGCATTGACACCAAATAGATTATAGAGCTTTTCTTCATCTTCTAATGAACATCTTGCGATATCTCCCATTGTATATAGACCTATGTTATTAAGCTTCTTAGAAATCCCCTTACCTATTCTCCAGAAATCAGTTAGAGGTGTATGGGTCCATAAAAGTTTTCTATAAGCAATAGTATTTAAATACGCAATACGTGCGCCCTTTTCATCTGGTTCTTTATGTTTAGCCACTATATCCATTGCGACTTTCGCAAGATAAAGATTTGTCCCTATCCCTGCCGTTACTGTAATACCCACTTCTTTATAAATATCATGAATAATATCTTGAACTAGACCAAAAGCATCTTTGTCATAAGTATCCAAATAATGCGATGCATCAATAAAGACTTCATCAATAGAATAAACATGAATATCATCAGGAGAGAAATATTTAAGATATATAGAATAAATACGTGTTGAGTACTCAAGATAGAGAGACATACGAGGTTTCGCAATAATATAATCTATGGCTTTATGTTTATTTTTATTAAGATTTGATGCAAGAAAAGAACTGCCATCTAGTGGTTCTCTTTGATGATTGAGTTCTTTGAGTTTAGAAACAACTTCAAAGAGTCTTGCACGCCCTGGAAGACCATAGGCTTTCAAACTAGGTGACACAGCAAGGCATATTGTTTTTTCAGTACGTGAAGCATCTGCAACAACTAAATTAGTATCTAGTGGATCGAGTCCTCTTTCTAGACATTCTACAGATGCATAAAATGATTTAATATCTATCGCTAGATATGTGGGTACATGAGCCATCATTTCACCTCCTTAGGAAATGTATTATAACACAAAAAAGACAGGCATCGCCTGTCTAAAGATCGAGTAACTAAATAGACTTGGGGTTTACTCAAGCTTTAAAAATGTCAGGGGTGTGA
>UQGS01000008.1 GCA_900540685.1 uncultured Catenibacterium sp.
AATCTAGTAGCGCATATGTCTGATATGCCGTATAATCTTGTTGGTATGTTTTCATCTTAAAATTAATATACCACAAAAGGCGGACCTCGGTCCGCCTTTTGCTATTTCTGAAACTATAATGAGTTATTTACCCGTTACAGCCCCCTTTATTCATTTCCTTTACACTTTGTCTTTTACGTATTGTGAATGGAACAATTGAGCGTGTCGCAAACATGGTAGGTGTTTCTATATGTTTAATAAGCTGGACAACTGATTCCATACCTAACTGATTTGGACTGACATCAATAGAAGTTAGTGGTGGTTCAGAGAAACGTGCAAAGATAGAATTATTAAAACTTACAATAGAAATATCATCAGGTACTTTCTTTCCTATTTCAGTAATCAGTCTAACCATAATGACTGCATAAATATCATCACATACCACAAATGCGCTAGGACAATCATCACTTCTTAGTAATTTAAGTATTTCGTCAGGATTATAAGAATAGCTTGAAGAAAGATTTTTAATATAGTTTTCCTTCACTTCATAACCTACTTCAGATAAAGCTTGTATATAGCCAAGACGTCGATCTGTAGAATATTGAGCTTCTTTTTTTTCACCAATATAGCCTATCTTTTGATGTCCTTTTTTTAATAAGTATTTCACTGCCTCATAGCCAGCTTGGACATTATCTGTATCCACACTGATTGATGTAATGGAATCCATTGGTGGTTTACCAATCATAATATAAGGAATCATACGTTCTCTTAAATAGTCTGTCACAGAGGATTCAATTTTTGTATTTAGGAAGATGTATCCTTCACAATCCGCAATTTCCATACTTGTCTTCATTTCTCTCGTATCGGCACCAGTAATAATATGAAGACTATAACGCCCTTTATTACACATATAACTAATACCTCTTACTATTTCTAGATAGAATGGATTCTCATAGACATCTACCATAGAACGTGGAAAGACGACTCCAATATCATGTTTCTTAATATGTGACTTATCATATACATAACCGAGTTCATCCATGACTTTACGTACTTTTTCTTTCGTTTCTTCACTAATAGAATAATGATTATTAATTGTACGAGATACAGTGGATGGAGATACGCCTGCTTTTTTCGCAATATCTTTAATTGTGATAGCCATTATAATCACCTCATATTCATTATACTCATTATTCGTATGTTGCGCTATGGTTGCGCTAATATTTGCAGAATATGTGCGTAAATACCCTGTTTTGTTGCATAAATTCTATTGTGAAAGTGTTTACAATGATTAAAATAGGATTTGTAAGGAAAAGGGAGTAAGACATAACCTTATTAAGAAGGAGGAAAAGAAAATGAGTAAGGGAAAAGTTTTATGTATGCCCCTCAAGGGTAAAGTAGTACCAATCACTGATGTCCCAGATTCTGTGTTTTCAGAAAAGATGATGGGTGATGGATGTGCCATCATTCCAGAAGATGGAAAAGTATATGCACCAGACAACTGTGTAGTAAAAATGGTCGCACCTACTAAACACGCAGTTGGTCTTGTGACTGATGATGGTATTGAAATCTTAATTCACTTTGGATTAGATACAGTTAAGTATCAAGGTGAAGGTTTTACATGGCATGTAAAAGAAGGCCAGACAGTAGAAAAGGGAGATTTATTATATGAAGCAGATTTAGATTTCTTTAAATCTAAAGGTGTGAATACAATGACTCCATTCGTATTTACTAAAGAAGATGATCTTAAAGGTAAGAAGATTGTCTTAAAGAAAGGTGCTCATAATGTAAAGGATGAGATGCTTGTTATTGAAGATGTAGCTGCTCCTAAAGCAGCACCTGAAAAGAAGAAAAAGGGAATTAACTTCGACTTCTTACAGAAATTAGGTAAAGCATTAATGACAGTTATCGCAGTAATGCCTGCTGCTGGTTTAATGATTTCATTAGGTAAAGTATTCCAGATGTTTGGTGCTGATATCGCACTTGTCATGACTATTGGTTCTGTAATGGAACAGATTGGTTGGGCAGTTATCAACAACCTACATATCTTATTCGCAGCTGCTATTGGTGGTAACTGGGCTAAAGATCGTGCCGGAGGTGCATTCGCAGCCGTTATCGCATTTATCTTAATCAATAACATCACAGGTACAATCTTTGGTGTTACAGCTGATATGGTAAATAGTAGTAAAGTTATTTATACACATACATTATTTGGTGCAAAGATTCCAGTAGCTAACTACTTCACAACAGTTCTTGGTGCTGCAGCACTTAATATGGGTGTCTTTGTAGGTATTATTGCAGGGTTTGTTGGTGGTATTGTTTACAACAAATACTATAACTTCCGTAAATTACCAGATTGCTTATCATTCTTCAATGGTAAACGTTTCGTTCCATTAATGGTTATTGTTCATTCAGTTGTTATCGCAATTGTTATGTCAGTTGTATGGCCATTCGTTCAGGGTGGTATCAATAGCTTTGGTGTTTGGCTTGCAAACTCTAGTAAAACAGCACCAATCATCGCACCATTCTTATATGGTATGTTAGAACGTCTATTACTGCCATTTGGTTTACATCATATGTTAACTATTCCAGTTAACTACACTTCATTTGGTGGTACATACACTATCATGACTGGTTTACAGAAGGGTACAAAAGTATTCGGTCAGGATCCATTATGGTTAGCTTGGGTTACAGACTTAATTAACTTAAAGAAAGCTGGAAACATTACAGCTTACAATCACTTATTAACAACAGTTACTCCTGCTCGTTTCAAAGTAGGTCAGATGATCGGTGCAACTGGTCTATTAGCTGGTTTCGCTTATGCAATGTATAAGAACGTAGATAAAGATAAACAGCCTAAATATAAATCAATGTTTATTTCTACATTCGTAGCTACTTTCTTAACAGGTGTTACAGAACCTCTAGAATTCATGTTTATGTTCGCAGCAGTTCCACTATATGGTGTTTATGCAGTACTTCAAGGTTTAGCTTTCGCAGCTTCTGATATTGTTCATTTAAGAGTTCATTCATTTGGTAATATCGAATTCTTAACTCGTGTTCCTATGGCAGTTCAAGCAGGTTTACTTGGTGATGTGATTAACTTCGTTATTGCCTGTGTGGTATTCGCAGTTGTTGGTTATTTCGTTGCAAACTTCATGATCAAGAAGTTTAACTTCGCTACACCAGGTAGACTTGGTAACTATGATGATATGGAAAGTGATGAAACTTCTACAGCACATGAAGGCAGTGCTCAGGTTGAAGCAATTATCAACTTACTTGGTGGTAGAGATAATATTCAGTTAGTTGATGCATGTATGACTCGTTTAAGAGTAACAGTTAACGATGTCAATAAAGTTGCTGATGTTGATGCTTGGAAGAAGGAAGGCGCAAAGGGTCTTCTTAAGAAAGATAACGGTGTTCAGGCTGTTTATGGACCTAAAGCCGATGTTCTTAAGTCAGATATCAATGATGCCTTAGGTAAATAAATATGAAGCTTATGACACTTAACACACATTCACTTAGTGAAAGTGATGAAAAGAATAAGCTCCAGACAATTGCGAATTTTATTCTAAATCATGATGTTGATGTCATTTGTTTACAAGAAGTCAATCAAAGTATGACTGCAAAAAGTGTTTCTACCGACAGTTCTTATGTCGGTAGAGACATTATTAAAGAAGACAATTATGCACTTGGATTAAGTCAGTTACTTGGTGATCAATACAACTGGAACTATATTCCAGTTAAAGTAGGTTATGACAGGTTTGATGAAGGTGTAGCCATCTTCTCTAAGTACCCAATTGTGAATAGTGAGAATACTTTATTGACACAAACCAATGATTATACGTTCTGGAAGAAACGTAATTCTCTTGGAGTAGAAATAGTAAAAGAAAACAAACATTTCTGGGTTTATACAGCCCATTTAGGATGGTGGAATGATGATGAGGAACCTTTCATCAACCAATGGCATAAGCTCAATAAAGTAGCGACAAAAGAAGTCCCTGTATATCTAGCAGGAGATTTCAATGCACCTGATATTATTCCAAACCAAAGCTATGAAACTATTAAAAAAGACGGCTGGTTTGATACACGTGACTTAGCTAAAGATGTCCAAGGTCGTTTTACTGCTCAGGGTAAAATAGACGGCTGGGATGAGGCAGTAGATGGTATGCGTATTGATTATATCTGGTGTAATAAAAAAGAACATGTAAAAAGCCATCATGTTGTATTTGATGGTACACATGAAGATGTAGTTTCTGATCATTTTGGACTATTTATGGAGGATAGTTTATGAGAAAAAGTGGTGTGTTATTATCCGTATCATCTTTACCTAGTAAGTATGGTATTGGTTGTTTTGATGAAGCTGCTTATAAGTTTGTAGATGATCTTGTAGAAGCTAAACAAACATATTGGCAGATTCTCCCTTTAGGTATTACTGGTTATGGTGATTCACCTTATCAGTCATTCTCTACTTTTGCAGGTAACCCATATTTTATTTCATTAGATGAGTTTGTGAAATGTGGTTATTTAAAAGAAGAAGATCTACCAGAGGCAGATATAAACAGTGATTATGTGGATTATTCTTATCTCTATGAAAATAGATATGCTTTATTAAAGAAAGCCTATGAGAATTCACATATTACTGAAAATGAAGATTTTAAAGCTTACTGTAAGGACAATGCATGGTGGCTAGAAGATTATGCATTATTTATGGCCATTAAGGCGTCCTATGATAATCAGGGCTGGGAAAACTGGCCTTTAGAATTACGTTTAAGAAATGATGCGTCCCTTACCGAAAAACGTAATGAACTCAGTGATGACATTAATTACCATAAGTTCTTACAGTACTATGTATGGAAACAATGGTATGCATTAAAGGATTATGCGAATAGTAAAGGGGTAGAAATTATTGGTGATATTCCTATTTATGTCGCATTTGATTCATCTGATGTATGGGGACAGCCAGAATTATTCCAGCTAGATCCTGAAGTAAAACCTACTGCAGTTGCAGGTGTACCACCTGATGGTTTCTCTGCTGATGGACAACTTTGGGGTAATCCACTATATGACTGGAAGAAACATAAAGAAACTGGTTATGCATGGTGGATTCAAAGAATTGCCTATTGTAAAAAAGCATATGATGTTGTACGTATTGACCATTTCAGAGGTTTTGATGAATATTTCTCAATCCCTTATGGTGATACAACTGCAAGAAATGGTCATTGGGAAAAAGGTCCAGGTTATGACTTATTCAAGACAGTTGAAGAGTCTTTAGGAAAGTTAAATGTAATCGCAGAAGACTTAGGCTATTTAACTGAAACAGTGAAACAGATGGTTGCTGATTGTGGTTATCCAGGTATGAAGGTATTTGAGTTCGCATTTGATTCACGTGATTCTTCTGGTACAAGCAACTACCTACCTCACAACTATACAGAGAATTCAGTTGTTTATACTGGAACTCATGACAATGAAACAATGATCGGATGGCTGAAGAACATTCTGCCTGAAGAAAGACAGATGTTGAAGGACTATCTACACTATGATGGTGAAGATGACACTGTATTAGTGGATATGAGTATTGATTGTATTATGGCAAGTGTAAGTGATAAGTGCATTGTACCAATGCAGGATTACTTAAAGCTTGATAATACAGCGCGTATGAATAAACCTAATACTTTAGGTAATAACTGGATGTGGCGTTTAGATAAGAACGCGTTTAATGATGAATTAAAGGAACGAATGCGTGACATTACAGTAAAAACAAACCGTATTTAAAGGAGATTTTAAGAATGGATGTTAAGACGTTAATTAATACAAGAGTTCAGGAGTTATTTAATCTTTCAATAAAAGATTGTTCGAATGAACAAGCTTATATTGCATTATTAAGTGTTGTAAAAGACTTACTTGATGATAAGAAGACAATTGAAGGTAACCGTAAGGTTTATTATTTCTCTGCTGAATTCTTAATTGGTAAACTTATGAGTAATAATCTTATTAACTTAGGTATTCGTAAGGAAGTAAAGGAATTATTCAAAGAAAACGGAAAGAGTTTAGAAGAAATTGAAGAAATAGAAGCTGAACCTTCACTAGGTAATGGTGGGCTAGGTCGATTAGCTGCTTGTTTCTTAGATTCAATCGCAACTTTAGACCTGCCTGGTGATGGTGTTGGTTTAAATTATCATTTAGGTTTATTCAAACAGGTATTTGAATACAACAAACAGTGCGAAACACCAAACCCTTGGATTAATGATCACTCTTGGCTCATTCCTACAAACAAACATTATACTGTTGAATTTAAGGACTTTTCATTAAAGTCTCAATTATATGATTTAGATGTATTAGGCTATAAAGGAAATAAGAATAAATTACACTTATTTGATATTGCATCTGTAGATGAATCAATGGTGCATGATGGTATTTCATTTGATAAATCAAATATCGTACGTAACTTGACTTTATTCCTTTATCCAGATGATAGTGATGAAGCAGGTAGAAAACTTCGTATCTATCAGCAGTATTTCATGGTATCTAATGGAGCACAGATGATCCTTGAAGATATCAAGAGTAAAGGAATCAGTTTAACTGATTTAGATAAGCATGTATGTATCCAGATCAATGATACACACCCATCAATGGTTATTCCTGAATTGATCCGCCTTCTTATGAAAGAAGGACTTACAATGAAGCAGGCTATTGACATTACTTCTAAAACATGTGCTTATACAAACCATACTATTCTTGCAGAAGCACTTGAAAAATGGCCATTGTCTTATCTAGAAGAAATCGTGCCTCAGTTAGTACCTATTATTGAAGCATTAGATGCTGTTGCGAAAGAAAGATCTACTAATGAAAAGGTCGCAATCATTGATAATAATAAGTTAGTTCATATGGCACACATGGATATCCACTTTGGATTCTCTATCAATGGTGTGGCTTCTATTCATACAGATATTTTAAAGAATACTGAATTACATGACTTCTATGAACTTTACCCAACACACTTTAACAACAAAACAAACGGTATTACATTTAGAAGATGGTTATTATCATGTAATGAAGAATTAACTGATTTCATTGATAGTCTTATTGGTGAAGGCTATAAACAAGATGCTAGTGAATTAGAGAAATTACAGAAATATTTAGATGATGAAGTTGTTTTAAATAAACTACTTACAATCAAACAGGAAAAGAAAACACAACTTGCGAGCGTAATCAAAGAAAAAGAAGGCATTGAGCTTGATCCTTCTTCTATCTTCGATGTTCAGGTTAAGAGACTACATGAATATAAACGTCAGCAGATGAATGTGTTATATATCATCTACCAGTACTTAAGAATTAAAGCCGGTCATAAGCCTGCACATACTATTACATGTATCTTTGGCGCAAAAGCAGCTCCTGCATATATCCTCGCAAAAGATATCGTCCATACACTCCTTTGTCTGCAGCAGTTGATTGACAATGATCCAGAAGTATCTCCTTACTTAAAAGTAGTCATGGTAGAAAACTATAATGTTACTTATGCAGAATCTATTATTCCTGCAGCTGATTTCTCTGAACAGATTTCCCTTGCTTCAAAAGAAGCCTCTGGTACATCTAATATGAAATTCATGTTGAACGGTGCAGTCACATTAGGTACTGATGATGGTGCCAATGTCGAGATACATGAATTTGTAGGTGACGATAATATTTATATCTTTGGTGCTAAAGCTGATACAGTTATTGACCATTATGCAAAGGGTGATTATCATCCTCAGGATATCTTAAACAATGATCCTGAATTAAGAACACTTGTTGATTTTATTGTCAGTGATGAAATGAAATCAGTGGGTGATCCTGAATCACTTGAAAGATTACATAATGATATGTCATACAAAGATTGGTTTATGGCATTACTTGATGCAAGAGACTATATTGAAACTAAAGTACGTGCTATCAATGATTATAAAGATAGAAAAACATGGGCTAAGAAGATGTTAGTTAATATTTCTAAGGCTGGTTTCTTCTCTAGTGATAGAACTATTGCACAGTATAATGAAGATATTTGGAAATTAAAATAATCTCCTAGTCAGGGTTCTTAAGGAACTCTGATTTTTTTATTGATTTTATTGCTTATATACTTTATTTTATTTACGAGGTGTATAAAATGAAAAGAAATTATCCAAGTATTATTATTACTCCTGAAGGAGAAAAATGGCTCGATAAAGGGCAGATGTGGATGTATAAGAATAATCTAGGTAGTCTAGATGATTCTATTGAGAATGGTTCTTTAGTTGATATTATGACAACTAAGGGACGTTATTTAGGTACAGGTTTTCTTTCTAAAGAAAGTCATATCACAGTACGTATCTTAACTAAGGATCAAAATGAAGTGATTGATAGAGAGTTCTTTAAAAAGAGAATTCAGTTTGCGTATGATTTTAGAAAGACAGTAGAAAAAGATAATTTGACTAACTGCCGTCTTGTATTTGGTGAAGCTGATAGCTTACCAGGCTTAACTGCAGACCGTTATAATGAAATCATTGTGACTCAGATTACATCTTATGGTTTAGATTTAATCAAGGACATGATCTATGAATTATTATTAGAAGTATTAAAAGAAGATGGTCAGAATGTATCTGCCATCTATGAAAGAAATGATGTTAAAGTACGTGCAAAGGAAGGTCTAGAACTCTATAAAGGATTCTGGAAACCTAGCACATTATCTACTACAACAGTTATTGATGAAAATGGTTTAAAATTGAATGTAGATGTAGAAAATGGTCAAAAGACAGGGTACTTCCTAGATCAGAAATCTAATAGAGTATTACTCAGAAACATGTCTGCAGGTAAGACAGTATTAGACTGTTTTAGTCATACAGGTGGTTTCGCATTAAATGCGGCTTTTGGTGGGGCTAAACATGTCACTGCCGTAGATGTTTCTCAGACAGCTTTAGATCAAGGTCTTGCGAACGCAAAGATGAACCACTTAGAAGAAAGAATGTCTTTTGTACAGGATGATGTCTTTGATTACTTAGATAAATGCCATCAGGGACAATATGATATTATTGTCTTAGATCCACCTGCATTTACTAAATCAAGAAGAACTGTCAATCATGCATATAATGGCTATAAGAATATTAATATGAAAGCCATGAAACTATTAAGACAGGGTGGATATCTTATTACATGCAGCTGTTCACGTTTTATGGAAACTGCACTCTTTGAGAGAATGTTAAGAGAATCCGCAAATGAATGTGGAGTGACTTTAAAACAGGTATCTGTCACTCAACAGAATGCCGATCACCCAATACTATGGACTATGGAAGAAACATCTTACTTAAAATTCTATATCTTCCAAATCATCTAGAAGTCTTCGGACTTCTTTTTTAATGCTTCAAAAAAGCTGTTTTTGTATATATAGCTTAACTTAAATATCTTTTGTTTAATATAGATCTCTAATTGATTAATTTTTGTAATATGACGCGTATTAATACATGTGTTCTTGTTGATCTGTACAATCTTTTTAGAATCTATCTCTTCTAAGATCTCTTTTAAAGGCTTATAGAGGTGATAGTTCTTTTCTTTTGTATATATTGTAGTCAGATGTTCATGTGTCTCTATATAGATAATATGATTGATAGGGATAGAAATATCCTGATATTCATACTTGAAATGATAATAATCACGAGAATAAAGATATGTGGATAATATGAAAGGTATATCCCTTTCTAGACTTTCTTCAAATATATAGTAAAAGGGCTGATAAAAGACAGTTTCAGGACCTAATGGAAGATCTGTCACAATCACAATAAAAGCTTTATTATTTATATTTCTTATTCTTGGTATATCTTCAAATGTATCAGTAAAATATAAATCTGCCAGAATAAGAGTATTGGCTATTGTATAAGGGTGATGTAGATGATAATCAAGTATGTTGGTTATTCTTTCTGTTATATGAGAATTTGAATGTATAATTGAAATAATCATAATCTCCCACCACCTATTACATAAAATAAAAAAGGACTACTAATAGTCCTTAAGCGTGTAAACACACTGTTATAGCTTCCGTGAACACAATACATGAATAACTCTATATATGACATGATATATATCATGAAACGAAAAATAATGTCATGAAAGCTATGAAAATGAGAATTTTACGCTCATGAGCGCCATACGCTCATATTTATTTCTATGCTTAAGGCATAGAGGTAAATAGATATGTCAATGGGCGAAAGATTAAGAGATGCAAGAAATAAAATGGGATATTCGCAGGAAGAAGTTGCAAGACGTATTGATCTAGATCGTACAACTATAGGAAAGTATGAAAATGATGCATGTGTACCATCTTCAACCACTCTTGCAAGACTAGTAGAAATCTATTGTACAGATGCGAATTATATTTTGTATGGTAAAGAGATGAAGGTGATGAATATATCTCGAGTACCAAAGAACTGTATGAGAGATATCTATATGCTGCTTTCAGAATATCTTATTGATGATTATGCACATAATGAAAACATCCACGATTAGTGGATGTTTTTTACACCTGTGGTTTGATTAATACTCTTCCTGTACCTCGATAGACATTGACTAAACCTTCACCACTCATGGCAGAACCAATGAGTGTTTTACCGCTTCTTTCTACTGTGAAGTCTAGATTCTCACTCCAGGCAATCGCAAATGAACCATCTATCTTTAATGTATCATTATGTAGATCTATTGTGATGAGTTCTTCCTCTGGTACATCACATTCTAAGACTACTTTACCAGAACCCTTAAGACATAGGTTAAATAAACCTTCTTCACCAATTGTCTGTCCTGAGACACTCTTGATCATAGATGTACTTAAATTTACTTTTGTTTCAGATGCACAGTATAAACCATCTTCTACACACATAGCGCCATTCCAGTCATCAAGATCTTCTATAATATAATGTTTATAGCTTGGTTCTGTAACGATGACACCTGTTCCTTCATACTGTGGCTTAATAGTAGATTCACCTGTGACCTGGGCATTAAAGAACTTCTTAATTGTATCACCAATCCCCTTTAAACCTGTCGTCTGATGCACATCACCCACATACCACTGCATTGCCCCTGGCTGTATATTCACACTCTCATCATTTAAAGTAATCATTAATTGTCTTTTCTTTACATTCATCTGACTCATATAGTACTTAGTCTGTGCATCCTCAGCTGTACAGCTTAAATCCTTATCATATTGAATCACCTTAAACATCCCTTTACGACTAACTACAGAGACATTACTATTATCTTCATAATTAAAAATCTGGAATCCCATAAGAACACCTCCTTACACTATTATATACGAAAAAAGGTCTTGCGACCTTTAAATCTTGATAATACCATCTACAGCTTTTTTCTTTAGTTCTTCAATAATAGACACACCTGCACTTGTCCCGATACGAGTAGCGCCATTTTCAATCATCTTAATAAAAGTCTCTGCATCTCTAATACCACCAGCTGCTTTTACTTCTACCTCATCACCTACATATTTCTTCATTAATGCGACATCTTCAAAAGTAGCACCACCAGTTCCAAAACCAGTAGAAGTTTTAATGAAATCAGGTTTAACCTCTTTCGCAATCTCACATAACTTGATCTTCTCATCATCATTAAGATAACAGTTTTCAAAGATCACTTTACAAGGAATATTATGTACATGACATGCATCCACAATCTGTGTCATTTCATCTTTAATATAATCCCAGTTCTTATTCTTTACTTCTGTCTGATTGATGACATAATCAATCTCTGTTGCGCCTTCTTCAATCGCATTATTTGTATCAAATACCTTAGAGGCAATAGTAGTCTGTCCTAAAGGGAAAGAAATGGCTGCACCGACATGAATATCAGTACCCTTTAATAGTTCTGCACATAAATGAGACTGTACCTGGTTGATGGCAACCATCTTGAAATGGTAGTCCTTGGCCTCATTGCATAGCTTTTCCATATCCTTACTAGAAGCATCAGTATGAAGATTAGTATGATCAATCATCTGTGCTAATTCATCAATAGTATATTCTTTCATATGTATCTCTCCTTTACATATATACTAACATTATAGTTTTATTATGTCAACATTATGTAAATATATCGTTTGCGATTCTAATGTGATAAAATAGTATATATATGGGGAGGGAGCATTATGACCGCTTTATATCTAGATGTAAAAAAAGATTTATTAGATAAAATTACTTCAGGAGAATATTCTGAAGGCACTATTATTCCTACAGAACATGAACTTTCTGATATGTATAATGTGAGTAGACCTACAATTAGAAAAGCTGTACAGATCTTAGTAGATGCAGGTTATTTAGAAAAGAAGAAGAAACGTGGTACACTTGTCTGTGCGCCTAAGGTAATACAAGATTTTACACAAGCTATTTCTAGCTTTGATACACAGATGAAAAGACATGGTGTTGTATCTAAAACTCACGTAATTGCGTTTAAAACGGAAGAAGCCTCTAAGGATGTCGCAAGATCATTGAATATTCATGAGGAAGACTTAGTGTATAAGCTTGTTCGTTTACGTTATACAGACAAGAATCCAAATGTCTTTATTACAACCTATATTCCTGTTTCTTTATTCCCAGATTTACTCGATACTGATTTTACTCATGTGAGATTATATGATGTCTTTGAGAAACAGGGACATAGTATTGATACAATCAATCGTACATTAGAAATCACAAAAGCAGATGATACGATTGCGGATATGCTGGATATAGATGAAGGAGAACCATTATTCTATTTCCGCTCTATTGGTTATGATACACAAAAGAATCCAATAGAATATTCTATTGCCCGTTATAGAGGAGATATCAATACATTCACTTTACACCTTAATGCACATAAAGGAGAATAGTATGGCATACCAATTAAAATACCATGTAAGCCCAGAACATGGCTGGATCAATGATCCCAATGGTTTTTCTTATTTCCAGGGTTATTATCACTTATTCTATCAATACTACCCAGATGAACCTATATGGGGACCTATGCACTGGGGTCATGTAAGAAGTAAGGATCTTGTTCATTGGGAGAGATTACCTATTGCCTTAACACCAGGAGACAAAGAAGACCTCAATGGCTGTTTCTCAGGAAGTGCGATAGAATACAATAACCGTTTATATTTAATTTATACAGGTAATATCTATGATGATCCTGAACATATCACATTCCATCAGAATGTGAATATTGCCTGGAGTGAAGATGGGATTCATTTTCATAAATATGAAAACAATCCAGTTATAGATAAACCACCTTTAGATAATACAATCCACTTCCGTGATCCTAAGGTATGGCGAGAAGATAATCATTTTAAGATGATCATTGGTGGTCAGAAAGAGGATGGAAGAGGACATGTACTGATCTATCAATCAGATGATCTCATTCATTGGGATTATTTAGGTGAATATGGACATGCATCTACGATTGATCAAGAAGGTAAGATGTGGGAATGTCCAGATCTATTTAGACTCAACGGTGTTAATGTACTACTTATGTCACCACAAGGTATTAAAGAAGATGGTGAAAAATACAGAAACTATCATCAGACAGGCTATAAGATCAGAGATTCTTTTATAGAACTAGATCATGGTCATGATTTCTATGCTGCTACGACTATGCTGGCACCTGATGGAAGACGTATATTAATGGCCTGGATGGATATGTGGCATAGTGAATTCCCTGAAAAAGAAGAAGGATGGTCAGGGGCTATGACCTTCCCTAGAGAACTTACTATTCATGATAATCATCTCTATATGATGCCAGTAGAAGAACTTTCATTATTAAGATGTGAATCTAAAAAAGTAGAAGTCACAGATTATCTACTTCCTTCTAGACAAGTAGAAATAGATTTAGATATTTATGATGGTTTATCTCTCAAGCTAAGTAATCTCTATACACTGACAGTAAATAATCATAAAGTAACTGTAATAAATCAGACAGAACGTGTAGGGACTATTAAAGAATATCAGTCTATGAAGATTCTGATTGATTCAAGTAGTGTAGAAGTATTTATTAATGAAGGTGAATTAGTCTTTAGTGATCGTGTTTATTTCAAAGAGACACCAACACTTTCATTCAATAGAAAAACAATTTGTCTCATTACTACACTTAAGGGGGAATAAAATAAATGAAAAAAATAGAATATAAACCGATGTTGATTTCTATTATTCTTGTATTACTTATTTATTATTTTTATACACCAGCACTTAATATCCATGCGATAGAATTCTGGATCTTTATCATTGTCGCATTATGTATCTATGGTGCAGCATCTTCTTATAATTCTCTTGTAGATAGAGAATTTAATCCAAAGAAGGTAGGGTCTTTAGGTGTTATTGTGGCAGTGATTATGGGAGGTATCTTCTTATCTGATTTATTCACAAGTAAGATCTTCCATGCTTCACGTTATGCAAGTCGTATAGAAGTAGAAAACGTAAAGTTCAACAACAATACCTTAAAAGAAGTAGACTTCTCTAAAACACCTATTATTGATCGTAAGAGTACAGTTAAGCTAGGTGACAAGGTCATGGGTGAGATACCAGAATATGTCTCTCAGTTTGAAGTAAGTGATGATTATACACAGATTTCTTATAAGAACAGTGTCTATCGTGTCACTCCATTAGAATATGCCAGCTTCTTTAAATATCTTACTAATAGTAAGAATGGTATTCCTGCCTATATTACAGTCAATTCCACAAACGGTAAGACAGATATCGTTAAGTTAAAAGATTTAGGCTTAGATGGTATGAAGTATGTACCTTCTGCCATCCTTAATCATAATCTAAATCGTAAACTACAGTTATCTTACCCAACTTGTATCTTTGGTTCCCCTTCATTTGAAGTAGATGAAAAAGGACATCCTTGGTATGTATGTACAACTTATACATATTTTGGAGTAGGGAATAAGAAGAAGGTCACTGGTGCAGTACTCTTTGATCCTATTACTGGTAAATCTAAGAAATATGATAAAGATAAAGTACCAAAATGGGTGGATCGTGTTTATCCAGAAAACCTTATTATGACTGAAATAGATGAAAACGGAAGCTTACAGGATGGATTCTTTAACTCAGTACTTGGGCAGAAGAATGTGACTGTCACTTCAGAAGGATATAACTACTTAGAAAAAGATGGCGATATCTGGATCTATAGTGGTATCACTTCTGCGAATAAAGATTCATCTAACTTAGGTTTTGTATTATCTAACTTACGTACACATCAGACTTTACGTTTCTCTTGTTCTGGTGCCAATGAAAAAGCAGCAATGAAATCTGCAGAAGGTGAAGTCAAAAACTATGGCTATGATGCAACATTCCCATTATTAGTCAATGTAGGAGGTCATCCTGTTTATTTAATTTCACTTAAAGATAGTGGAGGACTGATTAAACAGTATGCAATGGTAGATGCCAAGGATTATCAGAAGGTATCTGTTTATTCTGCAGATTCAGTCAAGAATCTAGAATTATTAAAGAAGAGTTTCCTTTCTTCTCAGACAATTACAGAAGAGTCTGATGCAGAAACTAAGAAGAAGGATATCACAATCGCAAATGTCCAGTTACTTAATGTAGATGGTAAATCTAAGCTATTTATTGTAGATACAGAAGGGAATAAGTATAAAGCAGTTATTACTTCTGAAAATGAAAATACACTTGCTTTCTTAAAAGCAGGTGAAACAATTCATATTCGTTATATTGAAATGAAAGATGTAAATATTATCAAGAATGTAGGTGAATAAGATGAAAAGAATCATGAAGATTTTCACAATCACATTAGTATGTTTATCATTATGTGGATGTTCTTATTTCAAGTCTAAGCTCAATGATATCAAAGGCAGCTTGATTGGTAATGGCTATACAATTGATACATATGATAATTATGGAAATAAAGTCTTTGAAACAAAAGGTCAGAAGATCAAGATTACTGGTAATAAAGTCAAAGAAGTCTCTTATAGTTCAGATGGTAGTGTAAATGAAGGCTATAGTCTTTCTTCAGTTATTACTATCACAATTGATGGGAATGAAATAGAAAGCTGTGGCGATACATGTATCTTTGAACAGAGTGGTTTAGATGCAGAAGTAGACTTTACTTCTAAACGTATTAATAGTACAGCCAATGGAATCACTGCCAATACCGCTATTGCGAACTATTTAAATAAGTATAAGAACTTATTTGGTAAGAGAAGAGTAATCGTGGTAAAGAGTCAATTAGGTCAGCCTATTAAAGCTTATCAAGGGGATGATGTCTATTGGGAAATCCCTGAAAACCTTCCTAAGATGACTAAGCTGATGATTGATGGTAAAGCACTTTATATTCATCGTGCTAATTTCCAGATTATTGATTCAGATTGTTTAACACAAGAGTAGCATGTTCTACTCTTTTTTAGTTGACTATGAACCTTACTTTAGGGTTAGAATAGTATTATGGAGGATATGTTTATGGAGAAATCAAAAGTATATTTTACAGACTTTCGTACTCATGTTGGTGTAAGTTTAACTGAAAAGTTACAGCGCCTAATCAAGAAAGCAGGTATGACTGATATTGATATGGATGGTAAGTTTGTAGCCATCAAGATGCATTTTGGTGAATTAGGTAACTTATCATATTTACGTCCTAATTATGCGAAAGCAGTTGCAGATGTAGTTAAGGAATGTGGAGGAAATCCATTCTTAACTGATTGTAATACTTTATATCCTGGCTCTAGAAAGAATGCCTTAGAACACTTAGATTGTGCAAATATCAATGGTTTTAATACAATCACTACAGGATGTCAGATTATTATTGGTGATGGTTTAAGAGGTACTGATGATATCACAGTCCCTGTAAGAAATGGTGAATATTGTAAAGAAGCTTATATTGGTCGTGCTGTGATGGATGCTGATATCTTTATTAGTTTAACTCATTTTAAAGGTCATGAATCTACAGGTTTTGGTGGTGCTATTAAGAATATCGGTATGGGCTGTGGAAGCCGTGCTGGTAAGATGCAGCAACATAATTCAGGTAAACCAATTGTACATGCTGATTTATGTAGAGGATGTCGTCGCTGTGCCAAAGAATGTGGTAGTGATGCCATTACTTATGAAAACGGAAAAGCAGTCATCAATCAGGATATATGTAAAGGATGTGGAAGATGTATTGGTGCTTGTGCATTTGATGCCATTGAAAACCAGAACTGGGATGCCAATGAAATATTGGGTAGAAAAATGGCTGAATATTCTCAGGCAGTATGTGATGGAAGACCTACATTCCATATTAGTTTAGTGAGAGATATTTCACCTAACTGTGACTGTCATGGTGAAAACGATGCACCTATCTTACCAGATGTTGGTATCTTTGCGTCATTTGATCCTGTTGCCTTAGATCAAGCATGTGTAGATGCATGCTTACATGCAACGCCTATGCCTAATAGCCAGTTATCTGATAATTTAGCTGATCCACATTGGCATCACCATCATGATAACTTCCTAGACTCTAATCCAAATGTTAGATGGAAAGAAACATTAGAACATGCGGAAAAGATTGGTTTAGGTACAAGAGAATACGAACTTATTCAAATGAAATAATAAAAAAGAAGAATTGAAATAACTCAATTCTTCTTTTCATCTGTTTGTTTACGATATTGTGTGGGTGAACAATGATATGTCTTACTAAACTTTTTAGAAAAGGCCAGAGCATCAATAAAGCCCACACTGGCTGCAATTGTAGATACAGGGAGATTTGTACTCTGTAACAAGCCTGCAGCTTTTTTTAATTTAATTGAAAGCAGATATTGTTTAGGTGAAACATCAAATTTCTGATGAAATAATCGTGTCATATAATTTGCATGAATACCAAACTTATCCGCAATTTCACTCATTTTAAGGTTATATTGATAATTCAAATCCAAGTAGAGACGAATTTCTTCAGCAAGTGAATACTTCACATTATTATTGAAATGGATATTTAACTCTTCATACAACATTGCGAAAATATGAAGAAGTATACTATTTGATTCAAAATATTCAGCATCTGTATTAAAGGATAAATCTAATAGACGTTCAATCTGTTTATAATATTGATTCACATCAACATTATGAATAATGTATTGATCATGTGTATCTTTTGTAAGGGAATAAAAATATTGTTCCGCATTAATACCTAAGAAATTGACCCATCCATATTTCCATGGATGGTTTTTATCTGCTTGATAGGTAGCCACCTTATTGGCAGGAATGAGGAAAATATCTCCTGCCTTGACATCAAAGGAATGTTCATTAATAGTCAGTTGTCCTTTTCCAGAGAAGACAAAATGCATCACATAATAAGATCTTACAATAGGTCCATAGGTATATTCACTTTTACATTGTTCTATTCCAGCACTGTATAAAGACAAATCCGTATTGGCTTTATAGGTTTTACTGTGAATACGTTCTTTATATTCTTTCATATGATCCCCTAAGTTAGTTTTTTCCATATATTCGTTATTTATTTCTATTCTTATTATATTCTTGATGTTGTTTAATGTAAATAAAGTGAGGGTTATGTATGAAAGATAGAAAACAAGCATATCATATAGAAACAGAAAAAGGGTTAATCAATGATCCAAATGGGCTTTCCTATTTTAAAGGAAAGTATTATGTCTTTTTCCAATGGAATCCTAATGCGACAGACCACTCATATAAAGTATGGGGAAAAACAACCTCTCAAGACCTTGTTCATTGGAGTGAACCTGTTATCGCATTACAAGCGTCTGAAGCTTATGACAAGGATGGGACGTATTCAGGAAGTGCAGTCAGTGATGGTGAGACACTATCTCTTTATTATACGGGAAATGTGAAGAGAGAAGGCGTAAGATATCCTGAACAATGTCTTGCACAATCAGAGGATGGTGTTCATTTTAAGAAATATGGTTCTGTACTCTCTCTTCCTGATGATTATACAGGTCATTTTAGAGATCCTAAAGTGACTAAGGAGGATGTCTGGAAAATGATTATTGGAGGACAGAATAAGAAGACTGGAAAAGGAGATATTAGTCAATATACATCAATAGATGGAACCTCTTTTAAGTTTAATAAAATCATTGGAATATCTAAACAGTATGAAATGATAGAATGTCCTGACTTATTTACACTTGATGCTCATGAAGTATTAATTTATGGCTTGCAGTCAAGAAATAATGATACAGATGAATGTCTTGATGCACACGCTGTTTATTTAATAGATACATTGAGTGATTTAGATAAAGGACTGCATATGGATGAAGGGTATGATTTTTATGCACCACAGACATTTGTGGATGATCAAGGAAGACGTATTATGTTTGCCTGGATGTCACGTTTTAGTGATGCGCAAGAAGTAGAATTCGCAAAGGATGGACATATTCATTGTTTAACAATGCCACGTGAATTATCTGTAAAAAAAGGAAAATTGATACAGTCACCTGTAAGGGAGGTGTATGAATTATGCCATGAAATTCCTTATACGAATCATATGAAAATACAAAGACAGGCGATGATAGAAATCAGTCCCTTGGAACATATGTCTTTTTCAATCAATAAGGAATTAAGCATTCACTTTAATGAAGGCATAAGTATTGAACGCTATGATTGGGCAGAACAGAAATATCAAAAGAAATCATGGCCTATAAAAATCAATCATATGGAAATATGGCTGGATACATCAAGTGTAGAAATATTTGCGAATAACGGAGAGTTTGTTTATTCTGCACGTCTTGATCCACAGGCTGAAGACTTACTTCTTGCAAGTAGTAAAGAATCACAAAATATCAACGTATACAGATTGGAGATTTAAAATGATTACAATAAATAATAGTATAATTCATCTTAGAAATACACATATTAGTTATATATTAGAAGTATTAGATCAAAAGTACATTTTACAAAGATATATAGGGAAACCACTTCGTCATTATCATAAAAGTCCAATGACTTACTACAAACGTAGCTATAATACTGAACATGATGTCAGTATTGAAAATGCATCTTTTGATGATCTTCCTTTTCTATATCCACAATTAGGTCATGGAGATTATCGTATACCTGCCATTGAAGTAGAAGCACACCATCAACGTTATTGTGAATTATTGTTGAAGGAAGTGCATGTACTAGATGAAAAGAAGACTCTTTCAGGATTACCCTCACTTAAAAGTCATGGCAGAAGTGAGACACTAGAAGTAGTCTATGAAGATAAGCATATTGGCTTAGAAGTGAGTCAATATATCACTATTTATGAGGATTTAGGCGTTCTTTCATTTTCAGCTTCTTTTAGAAGCTGTAAAGAAGATCTTATTCTTTATAATACACAATCTGTTTCTTTAGAACTTCCATCACAGGATTATCAAGTGATGACAATGTATGGCTTACATGCAAAAGAAGGTAATATTCAGCTATCTGCACTTAATACAGGTATATTTCAAATAGAAAGTACAAGAGGCAGCAGTAGTCCACAAATGCATCCATTTGCGGCATTAATATCAGGTTCTGATATATATGCAATGCATTTTATTTATAGTGGAAATTATTGTTGCAAGATACAAAAGGATTCATTTGGAAAAGTTCGTATGCAGATGGGTTTACATCCTTCTATGAATAATTGGCACTTACATAAGGGAGAAGAATTCTATACACCTGAAGTTGTTGTGAATTATAGTAGTACAGGTTTAGAAGGGATGAGAATGAATTTCCATGAACTCTATCGTCATCACTTATTACCACAATCACAGGAATTACCTCCTATATTATTAAATACCTGGGAAGCTATGTATTATGATGTGTCTTTAGAAAAGATTGAAGAACAAGCCAAACTTGCGAGTAAACTAGGTATTGAATTACTTGTATTAGATGATGGCTGGTTTAGAAAAGAAAATAATAGTTATAATTCTATGGGAGACTGGAAATGTAATACAAGTAAGCTTCCAGGTGGTATACAAAAAGCTTCTGAACTTGTTAAATCATATGGTTTGAAGTTTGGCTTATGGTTTGAACCAGAAGCAATTAGTAAAAACAGTGATTTATATATACAGCATCCAGATTATGCATTATCAGTAGATGGATATGAACCTACTTTAGGTCGTCATGAATATCTTCTTGATTTATCTAGAGAAGATGTCCAGAATTATTTAATTCATATGCTCGATTCCTATCTTTCTACAGGACTTATTGATTATATCAAATGGGATATGAATAGACCTATGACAGATGTATGTTCTCATATATCTCAGTATAGTACAGAAGTGGCTCATAGATATATGCTTGGTCTTTATCATGTGCTTGATGTGATTACGTCTCGTTATCCAAATGTTCTTTTTGAAGGATGTTCAAGTGGAGGTGCACGTTTTGATCCAGGTATCTTATGTTATATGCAGCAGAACTGGGCCAGTGATAACACGGATGCACTCGATCGCAGTGTGATTCAAGATAGTTTTAGTCTGCTTTATCCACAATCAGTGATAGGTGCACATATTAGTGCTGTTCCTAATCACCAGACAGGACGTATTACATCCTTAGAGACACGTTATGATATCGCAAAACTATTTAACTTAGGTTATGAACTTGATCTTACAAAGTGTACAGATGATGAATTAGATGATATTAAGAAGCAGATTCAGGAATATAAAACAATAAGAAAAGAAACACTCAACGGTGAATTACATGCCCTTGAATGTGATGAAAATCATTTAGGCTGGGAAGTAGTCAGTCTTGATAGAAAGACTGTTTATGTTGTCATAATGACTCGTTTTTATAATCCTCTAACTGCTCAGAAGTACTTTAAGTTAACATACTTAGATGAAGATTCTGATTATTTAGAATGTCATACACAAGAAATCTATGGTGGAGATGAGCTGCAGCATATGGGCTTATGTGTACCTTTAGAACATGGTGATTTTAAAACTTACACATTTATACTAAAAAAAGTATAAATGGTTAGAAAAAGCCATATTTATATTATGTTATTCCATTCAATTAATGCGCTTTACGAGGTATAAATATAATCAGTAAAGCGCTTAACAAATTAAAAAAGGAAAGGTTAGAAAAATGAACGATAAAGAACTTGCATTAAAGATTATTGAATTAACTGGTTCAAAAGAAAACATTAGTTCAGTAAGACATTGCGCAACAAGATTGCGTTTAGTAGTAAAAAACAAAGATAAAATCAATGTGAAAGCAATTGAATCTTTAGATAAGGTAAAAGGATCATTCTTCAATTCAGGACAGTATCAGATTATTCTAGGGACAGGTTTAGTAAATCGTGTCTATGATGAAGTAATCAAGGTGACTGGAGAAGAAGGTAGTAACAACGATGAAAAAATAGTATACGGAAATAAATTCCAAAGAGCTATAAGAACATTCTCTGATGTCTTTGTACCAATTATTCCTGTACTTGTCGCAACAGGTTTATTCATGGGTCTAAGAGGCTTATTGACTCAAGAAGCTATCTTGCATATTTTTGGTTTAACAACTAAGAGTGTTCCTACAAACTTACTTACATTTACACAGGTATTAACGGATACCGCATTCGCATTCCTTCCTGCACTTGTATGCTGGTCAACATTTAAGAACTTTGGTGGCAGTCCTGTAATTGGAATTGTATTAGGTTTAATGCTTGTAAGTCCTAGTCTTCCAAGTGCATATGATGTTGGTTCTGGTGCTGCAAAACCATTGATGTTCTTCAATTTCTTAAAGGTATCTGGTTATCAGGGTTCTGTATTACCTGCTTTTGTGACAGGTATTCTTGGTGCCAATATGGAGAAATGGTTAAGAAAACGTATTCCAGATGCATTAGATCTTATTCTTACTCCATTCCTTACATTACTTATTGGTATGACAGTTGCATTATTTGCGATTGGTCCAGCCCTTCATACAGTTGAAACTGCTGTATTATTTGTAGTTGAAAATTTATTGCAGTTACCTTTAGGTCTTGGTGGCTTATTATATGGAAGTTTTGGACAGTTACTTGGTATCTTTGGGATTCATCATATCTTAAATTTCTTAGAAATCAGTATGTTAGCCAATGATGGCTGGAACTATTTAAACCCAATTGGGACTTGTGGAAACATTGCACAGGCAGGTGCTGTATTAGCTATCGCAATTAAAGTTCATGATCAGAAAATGAAACAGGTTGCTTATCCATCTGCTTTATCTGCTGCATTAGGTATTACTGAACCTGCAGTATTTGGTGTCAACCTTCGTTTAGTAAAACCATTTATCGCTGCGATGATTGGTGGAGGTGTTGGTGGATTCCTTGCTTCTATCTTCCATCTTAAAGCAACAGGTATGGGTATTACAGGTATTCCAGGTACATTACTTTACTTAAACGAACAATTACCATTCTATATTCTTGTTAACTTAGTCGCATTTGCGGTGGCTTTCTCTATTACATGGTTATTCTGTGTTCCTAAGGCAGAAAAAGAAGAAGTTGTAGAACCAAAAGAAGAAAAAGAAGTATCTAGTGAATCTTTATTTGCGATTGCATCAGGAGATGCGATTGAAATGAGTGAAATTAAAGATCCTATGTTTGCAGAAGGTATTATGGGACCATGTGCAGCTATTGAACCAGCTGATGGTAAAATTTATGCTCCTGCAGATGGTACAATCAGCTTTATCAGTGAATCAGAACATGCAATTGGAATCATCACAAATGAAGGTGCAGAACTTCTTCTACATTTAGGTATTGATACAGTAAAAATTACCGATGAAAAAGTATTTGATACAAAAGTCACAATGGGACAGAAAGTCAAAAAGGGTGATCTTCTCACTGTAATGGACTTAGATGGAGTAGAAAGACATCAGTGCCAGAAAACAGTTATTACGATTGTCACTAACCATAACAGCTATACTGATATTGCTCAGGTGAAAACAGGTTCAATTACGCCTGATGATATTATTATGGAGTTATCACTTTAGTCAGTTCTTTGAACTGACTTTTTTGGAGAATAGTATGAAAACAATTGTCAGTGATTTAGATGGCACATTACTTAATAGTTATGGAGTAGTAGATTCCTTCACTAAGGACGTATTGAATACATCACCTATTTATAGAATTATTGCGACAGGACGTAGTTACAAGACAGCTTTTCCTTTGTTGAAGGGAGTAGATATAGATTATTATGTATTATTGAATGGTGCGGAATGTCGAAATAGTCAGGGTGATATTCTTTATAAAGAAAATATCGATTTAAAGACTGCACATACTATTATGAATGGCTTATTAGAACGTCATATAGATTTTGAAATTAATACGGAAGAAGGAGATTATTCTACTGATACTGTATTTTGTGATACAACAGCACAACTCACTAAGCAACATCTTCAAGATTATAAAGAAATAAGAAAGATATTTATATTTGTGCATGATGAACAGAAAATTAATCAAATCAAACACTGGCTTGATCAAATAGAAGGAATTAATGTCACTTCATCATCCTGGTGGAATATTGAAGTTACATCAATGAATGCGAATAAAGCACTTATGGTAAAAAGAGTGATAGAAATACTTCATACTTCTGATGATGTTTATGTATTTGGTGATGGTTATAATGATATGAGTCTTTTTAAAGACTATAAGCATACACGAGCTATGAGTAATGGTGTGAATGCACTGAAACAGATAGCAGAAAAAGTGATTGATAGTAATGATAATCATGGTGTTGCGAAAGAAATAATTGATTTGGTTAAGGACTAGAAAAAGCAGGCGGTGCCTGCTTTTAAATTATTTCAAAATGTTTTAACGCATTATATAAACCATCTTCATCGATATCATCTGTGACATAGTCTGCCGCTTTTTTAACGTCATCCCCTGCATTACCCATGGCAACAGAAATTTCTGTATAGTCAAACATATCAATATCATTCTTGCCATCACCAAAAGACATTGTTTCACTTTGATCAATAGAATAATACTTTAATACTTCATGAATACCATTCTGTTTACCACCCGTCGCAGGAATGATATCCACTGCCTGAGGGTTCCATTGTGTTTCTTTACAATGAGGCATAAGTTCCTTAATTTCTTTTAATCTTTCATCATTTGTATCATAAGGAATGACCTGATAAATAGGATGTGTATAACCTCTATGAATATCTCCTAATTCTGGTAGTGGTGTAGAAATAGCTTTCTGTACTTTTTCTACAACTTCATTATTAAAGTTGATATACATGAGTTCATCTTCTACAAATATGCAGGGCATATGGTTTGTATCCACATAATTGATGATATTATTGATGTCTGTTTGTTCAATAGGAAGTCCATAAATCATTCCTTCTTTATTGAAACAATACTGTCCATTTAAAGTAATACAGGCATCAAATTCTAAATTCTGTATAGGAAGATCCCTCATCTCACTTAAATGTCTACCTGTCGCAATAAATGTAAGTATACCTTTCTCTTTTAATAGTCTTAATGCTTCTTTAGTAGATTCTGGAACACTATACGTATTATGTGAAAGTAATGTTCCATCAATATCAAAGAAAATTGCTTTTATCATATTTTATCCTCCTGTCTTATTTATCATACTAAAAAAAGTTCCAAAATGGAACTTTTACATAAAACTACTAAAATCATGATTGATGATTTCTTTACAAGAGAAGATTCTATCTTCATACGTACATACAAAGATAGCACAGTTCTTAATACCTTTCTTATAGTGAGCTACATTATATTCTTCAAAGTTTCTAATAAAGTTGGCACAAGCAGCTCCATGAGATACAACTAAGATATTCTCACCTTTTGTATTTTCCATAATATCAGTGATTGTCTTGACAACTCTTTCTTGGACTTCATCCTGTGATTCTCCACCATAAGTCTTGAAGTAATCTAAATAAGGCAATGGTGGATTCAAACATTCATCCTTACCTTCAAATACACCAAAGTTCATTTCTTTTAATCCCTTTAAACGTGTATAAGGCATTTTATGATGTGTGACTATTTCTAGTGTATCACTGGCTCTTTCACTTGTACTAGAGTAAGCATCATCAATTTGAATATGATGATCATCAAACCACTTGCCAGCAATTTCTGCCTGTTTAATTCCAATCTCTGTCAGAGGTGCATCACACCATCCCTGAATCTTATGTTGTAAATTAAATAAAGTTTGTCCATGACGCATTAAATAAAGTGTTTTCATTGTATTTCCTCCTTCAACTTTGTACAATTGAATTATAAAAGAAGGTAGTTACTACCGTGCAAGTAAAAAAGGAGTATTTTTTATGTATACAATGAAAGAAGTTTGTCAGATTGTTGGATGGAGCTATGAAACATTAAAATATTATTGTAAAGAAGGGCTTATTCCTAATGTAAAGAGAGATAAGAATAACTATCGTGTCTTTGATGAAAATAATATCGAATGGATCAAAGGCTTACAGTGTTTAAAGAAATGTGGAATGAGTTTAAAGGATATGCGCATGTATCTTGATTATTGTATGCAAGGTCCTGTTTCTATTCCTGAGCGTGTAGATATGCTCAATGAGACAAAAGAAGATCTAGAAAGAAGACTATCAGAAATACAAGAATCTTTAGACTATATTGAACAGAAAAAAGAACTCTATAGAGATATGCAGGAAGGTAAGAAGCCTTATGTAAGTTATGTATATCATGTAGAGAATTAGGTGATACTATGATAGGTACAGTAGATTTTAATATGATTCTAGAATTGAATCGTTTATTGAAGAAAGAAGGTTATGACTATTCTGTTCATTCTATTGGTGGATGTGCAAGTTGTGGTCTTTCTTTAAGATGTGATGGATTAGAAAGTGATTTAGAAGATGTGATGAAGGTCATAAATGACTTTCTTAAGACAAAATGGTTAAAAAGTGTTCCTAGTCTAGAAGATCCTTATACTCTAGGTATCATCTCTACCTTTCATAAGGAGGTATAGTCATGTTTCAATTAAACTATCAAAGTCATAAATCCATCTATGAACAGATTGTAGATAATATCAAAGAACAGATCATGACAGGTGTATTAAAAGAAAATACACCATTACCTACAGTGAGAGAACTTTCTCAATTACTCACAATTAATCCTCATACAGTTCAAAAAGCATTTCAGACACTCGACCAGGAAGGTTATATCTATACTATTGAGAATAAAGGTACTTTTGTCTCTTCAATTAAACATGTGAAGAGAGATGAACAGAAAGTGAAGGATATAGTTAATACAATTGTAGAAGGGTATAAGGAACTGATCTATATGGGTATGTCCCAGGATGAAATACATAATAAGATTCTAGAAAAGATGAAGGGAGGACCTCATGATTAAAGTTAAAGATTTATATAAAGTCATTGATGATGAGGTTGTCCTTGATCATCTCAATATGCAGGTAGAAGAAGGATCTATCTATGGTTTGATTGGTCCTAATGGAGCGGGTAAAACAACACTCATTAGACATCTTGTGGGTGTCTTAAAACAAGATGCAGGAAAGATCTTTATAGAATCACAGCCTGTTTATGAAAATATAGAAATAAAAAGAAAGATAGGCTATATATCTGATGAGATGTATTTCATAGAAACAAACTTAGAAAGAAATGCGAAAGTCTATAAAGACCTTTATCCATCATGGAATCAAGAAAGATTTGAAGAACTCTACAAAACATTTAAATTAAATCCTACAAAGAAGATACAGACATTCTCTAAAGGAATGAGAAAACAAGCATCATTTTGTTTAATTATGTCTGCAATGCCTAAATATCTTATTTTAGATGAACCTATAGATGGATTAGATCCAGTCGCAAGAAAATTAGTTTGGAAATATATTATTGATGATGTTGCTCAAAGGAATCTAACAGTTCTTATTTCTTCTCATAATTTAAAAGAATTAGAAGGAATAGTGGATCATGTAGGTATATTGTATAAAGGTAAAATTATGAAGGAGTTTGATTTAGAATATATTCAAACGCATATTCATAAAATACAGGTTTCATTTGGAGATAAAGAAGTTCATTTAGATGATTTAAATATTGCGTATCAGGAGGAAAGAGGTTCAGTAAAAATACTAATTATTGAAGACTCTCTTTCTAATATTAGAAAGGTTATAGGAGATCAATCTCCTCTTATCTTTGATATACTTCCTTTAAGTCTGGAAGAACTCTTTATATATGAAGTAGGAGGGGAAGATGATGATGTCCAAAAACTCATATTTTAATAAAACCTTCTTTAAAAACCTTATGAAACGTTTCTGGATCATTGGTTTAGGGATGATGGTATCCTATGTTTTATTATATCTTTATCCTATCTACCAGGGTGCAAGTTCAGAGGGGTATCAATACTATGCAGCCTATCTCAAGGGATCTTATTTTATAGGTAATCTTATTATCTCTACTATTGCGATACTTACAAGTGTGGCTTTACTCTATTTCTATCATAACCGTACAGCCTCTACAATTATTCATTCTATGCCTATTAAAAGATCAGAACTCTATTGGACATCTTTTATTGCAGGAATGATTTTAATGTTTGTACCTCTTATTCTTACAACAGGGATACTTATATTCTATGGTAAAACAATTCCTTTATATTATAGAGAACTTTCAATCAACCATTGTCTGAGCTGGTTTTTGATTCAAAGTGCAATCATATTCTTTGCGTATGGCATTACACAATTCTGTGGTATTATCACGGGTAATCTCTATACACATTGTATATTAGGAATATTTTTTAATAGTTTACCTTGGCTTAGTTCACAGTTTTTTACTATTCTTAAATCAGCCTTTACTTATGGTGTAGAAGAACCTTCTGTCGCTTTTGAGAACTATTCTACTGCCTTCAATTATGTATTAAATCTAGAAAAATGGCTCACATTACGTACTCTTGCTTATTTGACTATTTATATTGCGATAGGCATCAGTTTAGTCTTTATTGCCTATTTCATTTATAAACGTGTTAAATTAGAATACATCGGTTCTTCTGTTGTTTTTGACCGTTTAAAAGATATAGTTGTCATTATAGGGACTCTTGTACTCTCTTCATTTGTGACATTCTTATTTATATCCAATGAAACATCTATTCATACAATGCGTATCACTTTTGTGATTATAGGTATCATTGATTCATTTATAGGTTACTATATTTCAAGAATGATTGCAGATATGACACTTTATGTCTTTAATAAGAAGAACTTTAAGAAGTTTATCATCTATCTTGTGGTCTTCTCACTCATGTGCGTCTTCTTTGTTTTTGATATCACAGATGAAGAAAATAAGATTCCAAAAACAGGTACTGTATCTTATGTGACATTCAGTTCTGATTATTCAGGTAATCAGGATGTTAAACTGAATGATTCAGATACAATAGATATAATTCATGATATACATAAAGATATCTTAAAAGCACCACATAACTCTAATGATTCTTCTCATTATTTCAACATTACTTATCATCTCGTAGATGGTAAAACACTCACACGTTCCTACAACATATCACAGGACTGCTTTGATAAATATGTGAAGGATGATATGAAGTCTCTTTATACAAATGTCTCTTATATGAACCAGATCTTTAGAAATATGCATTGGGTAGAAGTATCTGTTATGAACTATAAAGATGATACAATGGACGATACAATCTATTTAAAAGAAGATGACTTCAGAGGTTTGAAATATGCCTTAAGAAGGGACTATGAAACTCTTTCAATGGATACTATTTCAGACGCAATTAATAATTATAATTATAGTATTGAAGTCATTAATGATGCAGATTATGTACTTACTTTCTATATTAATAAGGATTTTGAGAATACAGTGACATACTTTAAAAAGAGAGGTTATAAATTAGTGGCGAAAAACCCATAGGCTTGCCTATGGGATGAAAGCCACATAATTTTTACTTGAGTTAAGCATAAGGGTAAGTTTAATAAGAAAAAACGTGTTGGCAGGTCTATAAAGAATAGATGCCCTTCTGGGTTTCAGGCTGCTGTAGAAGAAAAATTCAAGACACCAGGCGGTACATATATAGAAGTGCCTAATGATTATAGAGCATCACAATATGACCATACAGCAGATGATTACATAAAGAAGAAATTATCTGACAGGATGTATCATTAGCAGATGGAACTCTAGTACAACGAGACTGGTATTCATCATTTCTGTTGTACTGCTATGATTACGTGACTAAGAATATAGATAGGGACAGATGTATTTCAGAATTTGAAAAGTGTTACAGTAAGGAAGAAGCCTTAATTAAAAGAATTAAGATTAATAGAATCAAAGTATTGAATAGTGGAATCAAAATAGTATAAAATAAACATAAGGGAGATTGATTATACTTCCATATCGTAAGATAGAAATTTACCGTTAATGTGGTCGCTGGACTGCTTGGTAATGAAAGTTTTGATTCAAATAGATTTACACTTGTAACTCCAAAGTCTGAAAATGATGTACGATTACAAGCTACACTTGGCAATCAGAACCCCACGGGCTTGCCCGTGGGAGTAGTCAGTATAGAAAGATATTTAAGTGAAAAGACGTATCACCAAATAGGTGATACGCTTTTACTTTACAATATAGAATTGTGCACTATAGGCAGGTAATGTCATTTCTATTTCATTTTTTATATGAATCTCTTTATCTAGATTATGTGATTTTCCACTATATAACTCATTATCTGAATTTAATAGAAGAGTCAATGTTTCAGGCTGATCTACTTTATAAGTATATGTCTTATCTACATTATGGAAGTTAAAGAAAGCCACAATAGTTTCTTTATCACTCATACGTTTAAAGACATAAATACAATCCTGTTCTTGATGACAATCCACCCATTTAAATCCTTTTTCACTAAAGTCATATTGTGATAAAGAAGGATGAGTTAAGTAGATCTTATTTAATTCTCTCATGAAATGAAGGAAAGAATCATGTATAGGATACTTCAATAAGAACCAGTCAGGTTCTTTTGTTTCATCCCATTCTCTAAACATCGCAATCTCATTACCCATGAAGTTTAATTTCTTGCCAGGATGTGCAAACATATACATATAAAGTGCCTTTACCTGGGCAAACTTCTCTTCATATTCACCATACATCTTATCAATAATAGTCTTCTTACCATGAACCACTTCATCATGTGAGAATGGTAGAATAAAGTGTTCATTATAGAAATACATCATAGAGAATGTCAACTTATGATAGAAAGAAGGTCTTTCTTCTGGAGTCTTCATAAAGTAATCTAATGTATCATTCATCCATCCAAGATCCCACTTATAATCAAAACCTAAACCACCTTGGTCAACAGGACGTGTGACACCCTGATAAGAAGATGAATCTTCTGCGAAAAGAAGAGTATGAGGAAGTCTTTGTTTAAGTCCTCTATTAAAGTTCTGGACAAAGCGAATCGCTTCTCTATTTTCTCCACGACCACTATTACCCTGCCAGTAAATAAGATTACCAACTGCATCCAGTCTTAAGCCATCAATATGATATTCCTTTAACCAGTAATAAGCAGAAGAATTCAAGAATGAACATACATCTCCACGAGAATGTTGGAAATTACATGTACCCCATTCACTCTTACCAACTGCATCATTAGGATAATTATAAAGAGGTGTACCATCATAGTTATTCAAACCAAATCCATCAATCGCAAAATGAACAGGTACGAAATCAAGAATAACCGCAATATTATTTTCATGACACTTCTCTACAAAATATCTTAAATCATCAGGTGTTCCATAACGAGATGTAGGCGCAAAATAACCAGTAGGCTGATAACCCCAGCTTAAATCATTAGGATACTCATTTAAAGGCATGATTTCTAAGAAGTTATAGTTATTCTCTTTTAAATAAGGAATAATTAAATCAGCCATTTCACGATATGTATACCAGTCATCTGCTTCTTCACCGGGTTTCTTCCATGAACCAAAATGCATTTCATACACATTAATAGGCATATCTTCACTAAATCTTTGATTCATCCATGCATCATCATGGAATGTATACTGATTCATATCAAAAATAATAGATGCATTATTAGGACGTACTTCACTTGAATACATATAAGGATCACAATGATCTACAAAAGATCCATTATTATAAATACGATACTTATACATCTGTCCTGGTTTAGCGTTTGATACAGTTGCTTCAAAGAATTGACCATTCCCACAACGATTCATAGGTGTTTCCTGCCAGTCATTAAATTCCCCAATAACTGATACTTGAGATGCTGCTGGCGCATACGTTCTAAAAGTCACACCATTCATATGAACAAAAGCACCAAGATACTTATATGTCTCAAACTCCTGCCCATTATAAAAATTATTAAAATCCATATGTTACCCTCCAATTTCTCTACTCTAATCATAAGATAAATAGAAGAAAATTTCATCTGACATTTTGGGCTATTTGTTTGGAATTTCACATATGAAAACCCTCCACTAAAGGGAGGGTTTGGTGATGATTATAAGTGATAATCCATAGGATATGTTAAGTATTCTAATGTATCTAACTGATCAACAGTAACAACCCCAGCAGGTGCTCTAAGTAAGCTAGGAATTCTATTTACTATAGTGGCACATGTATGTTCTACTGTTGCAGGTTTCACTACATGGAATTCTGTATCAGGTTCACCAGTGATCTTCCAATCACACATATCACCATCATCAGGACCATATACCTTACCAATACATTGTGTTTCAATAATAGGACCCTGGAATGTTTCAGTCGTTACGACTGCAGCCATACCAATACAATTTCCTTTTGGAATTGTTTCACCCATTGTTTCAGAATATAAATCAGTATCATGGAAATAAGGCACACACTTTTGTGTCTGTGACTTAATAGTCCATCCCATACGAGATGCAAGTGCTTCATTAGAGTTCCATACATAAGATGGTTCAATTTCTTCAGGATGGGCAATTGTCGCTTCAAATTCTTCAGGTGTTAAACCTACACCATGTGCTTTCGCAAGGGCTAAACCGTATTCTTCTACATTATAACTTACAGCCCCTTCAATCTTAGTAATCGTATGACAAGAACCAGCCACTAAACCAACCATGTTAACCCAGAATGTATCCTCCATACCACTACCTACAAATGTACATCCTGTTTCTTTCGCAAGAACATCTAACTTATTCATTCTTACTGGATCAGTTGTCCATGCATCTGTTGCT
The DNA here is from genome assembly GCA_900540685.1 of uncultured Catenibacterium sp. Classification (GTDB taxonomy): domain Bacteria; phylum Bacillota_I; class Bacilli_A; order Erysipelotrichales; family Coprobacillaceae; genus Catenibacterium. Next base: position 33,083 of record UQGS01000008.1, read on the forward strand.
TCTTCACAAGTAGTAATGACATTAATACCTCTACTTAAGCACTTTTCAAAATGATCAAAACAATCACTCACAAGTGAGAATAATGTCACAACTGCAACATCAGGATCACAATTATCCAATACTTCATCTGCATCACTACTGATCTTGACACCAGTCTTAATACCTAGTTCTGCATAATCACCAACGTCCATGCCAACAATTGCAGGATTATTATCGATGGCTCCTACAATCTGCGCACCTTTTTCGTGTAAATAACGTAAGATGTATTTACTCATCTTACCACATCCATATTGTACAACTTTAATCTTTTCCATAAGTATTACCTCCTAAACAAATGATAAACCCTCATCAATGATGAGGGTCAACCTTTTTATAGGCAATTGGGACTTGTAATCTTAAATACATAGAACGTTCATTATCCTTAAAGAATGTCAGTTCTATGAGTACTTCACATATATAATCACCAATCACTTCATAATTATTTTCTATACAATACTGTAGTAATCTTCCTGCATACTCTTTTTCATTATTGAAGTCATCCATATAAATACAGGCATACATCCCACTCTCTAATGTTTGAACAGAGTCCTTTTTAGGGAAGTGTTCATCCACAAAAATAAATATATCATGAGTAATAAACTCTTGTTTCAGAAATCTCTTTCGTTTAAGGAATGTTCCTACATTACAATAATAGACTTGTGGAAGATGTTCCTCTAATAATTGATCTTTGAACTCTTTGAGTATGACTTCATACCCATCCTGATCAAAATCATAGAAGTTCTTATTGACTCGTTTGGCATAGATGTGACGTTCATCAATATATTCTGTCGTCAAAGTACCAGGAGTAGGGGATTTACGATATCTTTCAAGAGAATAGATTGTACGTTTAATTGCATCTCTTTTACGCAAGATATCATCCATCTCTTTCTCTATAGAACGCTGTTTTTTGATGAGTATGGCTTCTATAAGAGTAGGATCTTCTTTATCTAATAATTCCTTGATTTCTTTCAAATTCATCCCTAACTCTTTCATATACCCAATCAGATCAAGTCTTGCATTCTGTTTCATATCATAATAACGATACCCTGTATCTTCATCAATATAGATAGGTGTCAATAATCCCCATTTATCATATAAGCGGAGCGTATTAATACTCACATGATTGATCTTAGCCATCTTCCCAATAGAAATCAAACCTTCATGCATATTATCACCTCTTTCTATAATTCTACCATTTTTACAAGACTAACTTGTAAGAAAAATGTTAGAATGGGGAAAAGAGGAGGAAACTATAAGTAACTGAATATATCGACCATTGTGTTTGAATGTGTTTAAATATGCACATAAAGGGAGTTTTAAAATGAATATATTAAATATCACAAATTTTAAACCAACGGATTTTATTGACTTTTAGGCGTATCTGTTAAGATATTATAACGTTGAGATAGAGAAGGAACTTTGAAGGCAAACCGAACCCAAACTAATAGGCATTATTATACTTATAATCATCATTTACTAGATCAAGTTGCATTTTTAAGATATTTTTGTAATGCGAAAGAACTATTGTAGACCAGTGTATTGGAGATTATGGAAACCGCGTAACGATTTATTAGATGAAGTAATGGAACAAAAAATCAAAACCATAATTTGAATACCCTCAGACCACAGGTTAGTGAAAAAAATATTTTTTAACGCCTAATAAACGGTGCTCATGAAGCCGAATTTGATGCATAAATTTTCCATCTATTCTATAATTAGATTAGAAATCAGATGGAGTACTCATGCAGGATATTGTTTCAATACTCCAAGAGTTCTCCTGCAGGCTGCATGGGCTTCGTAAATATAAAAAACTGATAGAAAGGGATGAGGAAATTGTTGAAGACCTTCAAGACGGAAATAAATCCGACAGAGGAGCAGAAAGTCAAGATTCGTAAAACAATAGGTACTTGCAGATTTATCTATAACTTCTATCTTGCTCATAATAAGGAACTTTATGAAAGTGGCAAAAAGTTTATGAGCAGCAACCAGTTTAGAGTATGGCTCAACAATGAGTTTCTTCCGAGCCATCCAGAATATTCCTGGATCAAGGAAGCTTATTCAAAATCGGTAACACAGGCAGTAAATAACGGACAGACCGCATTTGAAAACTTCTTTAATCACAAGAGCGCCTTTCCAAAATTTAAGAAGAAAGGCAGATCTGATGTGAAGATGTATTTTGTAAAGAATAATCCTAAAGATTGTCATTGCGAAAGACACAGAATCAAGATTCCGTCACTTGGCTGGGTACGCATCAAAGAGAAAGGATATATTCCAACTACAAAAGATGGATACGTAATTAAGAGCGGTCATGTCTCAATAAAGGCTGACAGATACTATGTTTCAGTTCTTATAGAAATCCCAGATAAAAGGATAGCCAGTAATTCCGGTGAAGGAATTGGCATTGACCTTGGGTTAAAGGACTTTGCGATTGTCTCTAATGGCAAGACTTATAAGAACATTAATAAATCTGCAAAATTAAAGAAGCTTGAAAAAAAGCTTGCTCGAGAACAGAGAGGTCTTTCTCGAAAGTATGAAAATCTAAAGAAAGGAGGGTCCACTCAAAAAAGAAATATACAAAAACAAAGGCTTAAGATACAGAAGCTTCATCATAGAATTGACAATATTCGTACTGATTACATCAATAAGATAATCGCAGAGATAGTGAAAACCAAGCCATCTTATATAACGATTGAAGATCTAAACGTATCAGGAATGATGAAGAACAAGCATCTTTCAAAGGCAGTTGCTTCGCAGAAGTTTTATGAATTTAAAACAAAGCTTGAAGCTAAATGCAAAGAGAATGGAATTGAACTTCGAGTTGTAGATAGATGGTTCCCATCATCTAAGACATGTCATTGCTGTAAAAGTATCAAGAAAGATTTAAATCTTTCAGATAGAGTTTTCAGATGTGATTGTGGTTATATCGAAGACAGAGATTTCAATGCTGCACTTAATCTGAGAGATGCTACAACTTACGAAGTTGCATAAACAAACGCAAGCGTAGGTGTGTACCGAAGGCTATTTCGGGAATTTACGACTATGAAGTGTACTAGAACTTGTGAGTAGATATGATTTCGGTCAATCCAAAGCATACACGATGACATAGTAAGTAATGTTCGTGAGAACTTACATTATCTCGATGTGAGTATATTTAATCACATTTTGAGTGGCAGGTTAAGGTATGTCTATACTTACCGATACAATTAGAAAACAATTCAAAGAAGGGGACGATATCAGAGATGCAGGTTTAACTACACCTGATACAGTTCAACGATTTGATAATATTCTTTATGGTGATGATCCAGAATGGAATACAATGGATCTTTATATTCCTAAAGAAGAAAAAGGAAAACTTCCTATTATTATCAGCTTTCATGGTGGAGGCTGGGTTTATGGAGATAAGGAAAGATATCAATATTATTGTATGAGTCTTGCAGAAAGAGGTTTTGCGGTGATTAACTTTACATATCGTCTTGCACCAGAATTTAAACATCCCGCACCACTGGAAGATATGAACCAAGTTGCCCATTGGGTCATGAATCATGCAAAAGATTACTTTTTAGATATAGAACATATATATGGGGTAGGAGACTCTGCAGGAGCGCATTTATTAACTCTTTATGCATCTATTCTTACTAATAAGGAATATGCATCTACATATGACTTTAAAGCACCAGAAGGCTTTCATTTCAACGCCCTGGCATTAAACTGTGGCGCTTATACAATCACAGCTGAATCAGAATTGACAGGTGCACTCATGAAAGAATATCTTCCACACGGTGGATTAGAAGAAGAATATAAAGAAATCAATCCAAAACAATATATTACTTCTGACTTTCCTCCATGTTTTGTAATGACAGGAGAAGGGGACTTCTTACTAGAAGATGCACTTACTATGAGTCAGGTATTGACTCATCATAATGTGCCTCATATGTATAAATACTATGTAGGAGATAAACCTCTTAATCATGTATTCCATTGTAATATGAGACTCAAGGAAGCTGCACAATGTAATGATGAAGAATGTGAATTCTTCAAGAAATACTAACTAAAAAGAACTGCAACGAAAGTATCGTTACAGTTCCTTTTTACTTTAATCCAAATAATGTTTCAATACAAGAATCATCCATCACACGATCTGTGACAGGCATATCGGCATGCTTTAATAAAGAGTCTACATGATCCTTGATTGTTACATCTACAAGTTTATTGACATCAATACCTCGAAGTTCAAAAAATAAGAATGGATTCTCATCAAGTTTAGCCCCTATACCATAAAGTACGGCAGCTACATGCTTACACATAATAGCCCAGTCAGGACAGCTACAATTAAAACTGATTTCTCTTTGAGTAGGGAATAAACCATGATCTGATAAGAATACTTCTTTTAAATCTTCAGGGAATTCACCATTCAAAAGCTGCTGAAGATTTTGAATCTGTGAACTGCACTTATCAATAATCTCTTCACATACATCTTCTTTAAGGGGACTGATATTAATTTCTACCTTATAAGGTGTTCTTCTAGTCCCTTGCACACGTGCCTTTACTTTACCCTTCACAATCTGTAAATCAATCACGGCACCTGTTTTGACATATCTTTTTCCTCGTGCAAGTCTACTGGAATAATCTGCGTATTGTTCGATGTTCTGACACCAGGCAATACCCCACCAGCTCTTTGCGACTTGTCTTCCCTCAATCACTATTGGGTGTAATTCTTTTCCTTTACTCTTCGCATTATTCACACTCTGCTGAGCTTTTCTCTGTAGTTCTTCCACACTGATTTGTGAATATTGCATACTTGTTTTCCAATATCTTCCCATTGTTACACATCCAATCTGAATAAATCCAATAATTCTTTTGTATCCATTTCAGTAATCCATTTTTCCTGCCCAGTCGCAAGAATAGATTCTGCAAGTTCCTGTTTTGATTCAATGATCTGATTAATCTTCTCTTCAATTGTCCCGTTAGAAACAAGTTTATGCACAAAGACTTCTTTTGTCTGTCCAATACGATAAGCTCTATCACTTGCCTGGTTTTCTACAGCTGGATTCCACCAGCGGTCAAAATGAATGACATGATTTGCGGCAGTGAGATTAAGTCCAGTTCCTGCGGCTTTAAGTGATAAGACGATATAAGGCACATATTCATCTTCATTATTGAATTTTTCTACAATCTCTGTACGTTTCTTGGCAGGAATACCACCATGAATAATATATCCCTTCTTATGGAATATAGATTCTAGGTAGTCTGATAATGGTTCGCACATTTCCTTATATTGAGTAAATACCAATACTCTTTCTCTTTTCTCATAGATTGTTTCACATAATTTCTTCAACATTGCATACTTACCACTATCTTTTGGATTGAAGTTCGTATCATGAATAAACTGATCAGGATGATTACAGATCTGTTTAAGTCTTGTAAGTAAACCTAATACAATACCTCTACGTTCCATGCCATCTGATTCAAGTATTAAATCTTCTGCCTTTTCTACTTCTTTACGATATAAGACAATCTGTCGTTTAGACAAATCTACATGTTCGGTAATCTCCATCTTATCAGGTAAATCAGAAATAATAGATTTATCTGTTTTTAAACGTCTTAAGATAAAAGGGGATACCATCATCTTCAGCTTACTCATATATTCAGGATAGGCTTGCACTTTTTTTGTATAGTTCTTAAAATCTGTGGCACTTCCTAATAACCCTTTATTTAAGAAATCAAACAAAGACCATAAATTAGATAAATCATTTTCAATTGGAGTCCCTGTCATCGCAATACGCATCTGACTAGGAATCTTCTTAATAGCCCTTGTCTGTTTGGTTCCTGGATTCTTTATAGCCTGTGCTTCATCTAAAATAAGACAATCCCATACACGTTCTTGTAAACACTCCATGCGTAAAGCCATTCCATATGTTGTAATTGTCGCAAAACAATCTTCATCTAGAATATTTGTTTTACCATGAAGAATATGATATGTCATACGAGGCGCAAACTTATCTATTTCCTTTGACCAGTTACCAAGCAATGATGCAGGCACAATCAATAATACATGACTCTCTTTATTGGTCTCATACATCTTCTCTAAGAAAGAAATAACCTGTATTGTCTTACCTAATCCCATATCATCCGCAAGGCAGGCACCAAAACCTAAATCATTCATTTGATTCAACCAATTATAACCATTTTTCTGATAAGGGCGGAGTGTTGCCTTTAAATACTTAGGCTTTGCCTTGTTTCTAATCTTTGATGGATTCTTTAACTGCCCTAAAGTATCTCTTAGCCACTTACCATTAGAAATCTGTACACCTAAATCAACATCTACTTCATCTTCATCAGATATATATGTTTTTGTGAGTGCTTCTTTTAAAGTGATTGTACCATCATATTTTTCCATCTGTTCAAGAAGCTGCTGGAGTTTATTATGATTGATTTCTACCCATTGACCTTTTAACCAGCCAAGACCTTCTTCCATCTTTAATAACTCACTGATTTCTTTTCTAGTCAACGCATGTCCATTCACAATTAAAGAAGGCTGAGATGATAATATAGACTCAAACCCTAATAGAGAAGGTTTCTTTTCACCAATATTCACATTAATCTTAACTGAAGAATACTTCTTCTTCCACCAGTTTGGTACTCTACACTTAATACCAGATGCTTCAATATCAGGTACACTCTTAAGTAGAGTATATGCTTCTTTGCTCGTTAATCGGATAGGATGGAATAAATCTCCTGTTTCCATGAATTGCGCAATTAAACCTATTTTCTGTGCCACATCATTAAGACATGATAATAAATCTAATAACTGTTTCTGATCATTCTTATATTCTATTAATGCATGTTTTAAAGGCATATGGACAATTCTGTTTTCTACATCCTTTGTCGCATATGTGGCTAGAAACGCAAAAGGGAAATCAGTATCTTCTTCATTCTCTACTAAATGAAAATATATTCTTTTCGCAGCCTTTAAATCCTGAGACTTTTCTTGAAGATACATCTGTGCTGTCCCTTTATAGGATGTCATATCTTTCTTGAATTGTTCATTTAAATGTTTAATTATATTTTTAATCCATCTCTCATTGATATATTCTGTACCAATCGCAAATGGAATCATGGACATAAGATAATCAAAATCATCACTAGATAATTCGACTATTGTCTCTTCTCTTGCGACTTCTAATTCAGGACTATGACTTAATACTTCAATAAACTTCTGTGATAACTGATATAAGTAAAAAGCACTTGCAGTCAGTCCTTTCAGATTATTTTTAAAGCCTAACTCATAGAGAGCCGCATACTTATTTTCTTTAAACAATTCAGCCCATGCTGAATCATTGACTTCATCAATATGAAAACCATTTTTAGTAAATATGAAATTAAGATGATCCATAGAATCTACCTCCTTTACTTATTCTAACATACAAAAAGAGGTTCCAACAATGATTGTTGGAACCTCAATGTATTATAACCCTGTATAACCCATTAAATCAAAGTCTACCTGCTTAGCTACGTCACGGCCTTCTCTAATAGCCCATACGACTAACGACTGACCTCTACGGACGTCACCCGCACTATATAACTTACTAATATTAGTATGATGATCATTTTCATCACATTTAACAGTATTTCTTGCATCTAATTCTACACCAAATGCATTAATAACTGGCTTCTGAGCTCCAATGAAACCTGCTGCAATAAGCACAAGATCACAAGGTACTGTCTTTTCGCTACCAGGTACCTGTTCAAATGAACGACGACCATCTTTCACTACAGTCTGTAACTTAACAATCACAGCCTGTTTTACATTACCTTTACTATCAAGAATGAATTCTTTTACTGTACTATTATAAACACGAGGATCTTCACCAAATACCGCAATGTTTTCTTCCTGTCCATAATCAGTCTTCTTGACTAAAGGCCATTCTGGCCATGGATTTGAATCAGCTCTTACTAGTGGAGGTTCTGACATCATTTCTAACTGTAATACAGACTTAGCCCCATGTCTAATTGCTGTACCAACACAGTCATTTCCTGTATCTCCACCACCGATAACTAATACATTCTTACCTTTCGCATTAGGATACTGACCATCTTTGAATTCACTATTTAATAATGACTTAGTCACCTGTGTTAAATAGTCTACTGCGAAAAGAATATTATTACCTTCTCTACCAGGTACATTAATATCTCTAGGTTCTTTTGCACCTACTGCAAGAATAACCGCATCATAATTACTTAATAATTCTTTTGCCTGTTTCTTAGTTGTAATGTCTTTATTAGTAAAGAACTTGACACCTTCTGCAGTCATCTTATAGATACGACGATCAATGATATTCTTCTCAATCTTCATATTAGGAATACCATACATGAGTAGTCCACCTAAACGATCTTCTCTTTCATACACATCACAATCATAACCACGATGATTTAATGTATCTGCAGCAGCTAAACCAGCAGGACCTGAACCAATAACCGCAATCTTTTTACCCACACGCTTTATTGGTGGTTCTGGTTCTTCTAAAAGATTTTCAAATGCATATTCAATAATGGCATGTTCATTCTCTTTTACTGATACTGCATCACCATCTAAAGAACATGTACAAGCTTTTTCACATAATGCAGGACATACTCTAGAAGTAAATTCTGGGAAGTTATTTGTTTTCTTTAAACGTTTATGAGCCTGTTCATACTTTCCTTTATAAACAAGATCATTCCATTCAGGAATCAAGTTGTTTAAAGGACAGCCAGAAAACATACCTTTAATCTTCTGGCCGTACTGACAAAATGGAATACCACAGTCCATACATCTTGCACCCTGTTTCTGCTGTTCTTTAGTAGATAGAGGAATATGGAATTCATCGAAGTTCTTAATACGTTCTGTAGGAGGAACCTCATAAGATGTCTCACGTGCATAATCTAAAAATCCAGTTTTCTTACCCATGACTATTTTCCTCCTTTCATAGCTGCATTAAATGCTTCTACCTTAGCCTGATCTTCATCTAGACCCTGTGACTGATAATAAGCAATCAGATCCATCATCTTCTTATAATCATGTGGAATGATCTTCTTAAACTTACCAATATATGTCTTGAAATCATCTAAGAACATCTTGGCTTTTTCTGAACCAGTATACTTATAATGATTTTCAATTAATTCTCTTACTGTTTTAATATCATATGGCTTATTGACTTCAGAATATTCTACAAGTGCACCATTTAGTTTTTCATATAAATCATTATTTGGATCATAGATATACGCAATACCACCACTCATACCAGCAGCAACGTTTCTACCTGTTTCACCTAAAATAACAACTAAACCACCTGTCATATATTCTAATGCATGGTCACCAACACCTTCTACAACAGCCTTAGCACCAGAGTTTCTTACACAGAAACGTTCACCAGCCACACCATTGATATAAGCTTCACCACTTGTTGCACCATATAAGGCAACGTTACCAATAATGATATTGTCTTCTGCCTTGAATGTCGCTTCATGAGGTGTCTTCACAATAATCTTACCACCAGATAGACCTTTACCTAAGTAGTCATTAGAATCACCTGTTAACTCAAGAGTTAATCCCTTAGGAATGAAAGCACCAAAGCTCTGACCACCTGCACCGTTCGCATGTACTGTAATAAAGTCATCTTCTACAAAATTACCTAAAGTCTTAGTCATATGAGAACCCAAGATAGTACCAAATGAACGGTCTGTATTAGAAACATCTACAGAAACTTCAGCTTTCTTCTGAGACTTAAGTGCCTGATCTAGAGTCTTTAATAATACTTTAGTATCAAGTACTTCATTTAACTTGAAGTCATAGACATGAGCTGGATTGAAGCAGTTATGTGCATCATTCGCATATGTACTATCTAAGATCTTAGATAAGTCGATATGATACTGATCCGCAATATCCTTCTTCTTTAATAAGTCTGTATGACCAACCATTTCATCGATTGTTCTAAAGCCTAGCTGAGCCATGTATTCACGCATTTCTTCTGCGACAAACTTCATGAAGTTCACTACATATTCAGGTTTACCAGTAAATCTCTTACGTAAGATAGGGTTCTGAGTCGCAACACCGACTGGACATGTATCTAAGTTACATACACGCATCATAACGCATCCCATAGTAATAAGTGGGGCTGTCGCAAAACCATATTCTTCTGCACCAAGTAAACATGCAATCGCAAGATCTCTACCAGTTAATAATTTACCATCTGTTTCAATCACTACACGATCTCTTAAATCATTCATGATCAATGTCTGATGTGCTTCTGCAAGACCTAATTCCCAAGGAAGACCTGCACTATATACAGAGTTCTTAGGAGCTGCACCAGTACCACCATCATAACCAGAAATAAGAATAACCTGAGCACCTGCTTTGGCTACACCTGAAGCAACTGTACCAACACCTGCTTCAGATACGAGCTTAACACTAATACGTGCTTCTTCATTCGCATTCTTTAAGTCATAGATCAACTGAGCTAAGTCTTCAATAGAATAAATATCATGATGTGGTGGAGGAGAGATTAATGATACACCTGGAGTACTATGACGAGTCTTCGCAATCCATGGATAAACCTTACCAGCAGGTAAGTGTCCACCTTCACCTGGTTTAGCACCCTGAGCCATCTTGATCTGAATTTCATTGGCAGAACATAAGTATTCACTTGTTACACCAAAACGACCACTGGCTACCTGTTTAATAGCTGAACATGCAGAATCACCATTAGGACGAGTCACAAAACGTTCTGCATCTTCTCCACCTTCACCTGAGTTACTCTTACCATGTAATCTATTCATCGCAATAGCCATTGTTTCATGGGCTTCTTTAGAAATAGAACCATAACTCATAGCACCTGTCTTAAAACGTTTAACGATGTTTTCTACAGGTTCTACTTCTTCTAGTGGAATAGGTTTTCTCTTACTGAAATCGAAGTCTAATAAACCACGTAAGTTAATACCTTCTTCTTCCTGAGTAATAGTTTCAGAGAATTCTTTAAATAACTTATAATCACCTAAACGGCTTGCCTGCTGTAATAAGTGAATTGTCTTAGGGTTATACAAATGGTTTTCTTTATGACTTCTTTCTTTATGGAATCCTCCAGAATCAAGTGTAGTATTCACATCATATCCAAGAGGATCAAAAGCCTGATTATGTAATGCGTTAGTATCAGCTTCAATATCCTTTAAAGTAATACCTTCTACTCTACTTACTGTATGAGGGAAGTATGTATCAATTACTTCTTTAGAAATACCAATTGCTTCAAAGTTCTGAGAACCACGATAAGACTGTAAAGTAGAAATACCCATCTTAGAGGCAATCTTGACAATACCAGAAAGTACCGCATGATTAAAATCTTCTACTGCAGCATAGTAATCCTTTTCTAATAAACCATCTTCTACAGCCTGATGAATTGTATCCTGTACAAGATAGCCATTAATAGCACTTGCACCATAACCAAGTAGTGTAGCGAAATGATGTACTTCTCTTGCTTCACCAGATTCAATAATTAAAGCCATCTTCATTCTCTTCTTAGTACGTACTAAATAAGAGTTCACACTTGCGACTGCAAGTAATGCTGGAATAGCACAATGGTTATCATCTACACCACGGTCTGAAAGAATAATAATGTTTGCACCACGATGATAAGCCTTATCTACTTCAATAAAGAGGTGATCTAAAGCTTTCTTAAGTGATGTATTTTTATAATAAAGTGTAGAAATAGTTTCACTTTCAAAATCATCTGTATGGAGATGCTTTAACTTAAGGATATCTGTATTAGTAAGAATAGGATTATGAATATGTAATAAACGACAGTTATCAGGTGAATCATTTAAGATATTTCCTTCAGTACCAATATCTAATGAAGTAGATGTAACAATCTCTTCACGAATAGAATCGATAGGAGGGTTAGTAACCTGTGCAAATAACTGTTTAAAGTAATTGAAGAGTGGCTGATGTGCACTGCTCATTGCGGCAAGAGGGGCATCATTACCCATTGCGATAATTGGTTCACTACCATTTGTAGCCATTGGGATAATATAATCCTTAATATCTTCATACTTATAACCAAAAGCAGTCTGTAAAGTTTCTAGCTTTTCATCACTAATGACTTCTACTCTTTCATTAGGAATCTTTAAATCCTTTAAGTATGTGAGATGTGAATCAAGCCATTCACCATAAGGTTCCTTCTGTGCATAATAGCTCTTTAACTCTTCATCATTAATAAGAACACCCTTCTTAGTATCTACAAGAAGCATCTTACCAGGACGTAAACGATCTTTAACTACAATATCTTCTGTTGGGATTTCTAAAGAACCTACTTCAGAAGATAGGATTAAATAAGAGTCCTTAGTAATATAATAACGAGAAGGTCTTAAACCATTTCTATCAAGTACAGCACCCATTAATTCACCATCAGAGAATAAAATAGAAGCTGGACCATCCCAAGGTTCCATCACTGTTGCATTATAGGCATAGAAATCCTTCTTCTTTTTAGACATAGAAGGATTGTTTTCCCATGGTTCTGGAATACACATCATAACAGCACGAGGAAGTTCCATACCACTCATAACTAAGAATTCTAATGTGTTATCTAACATCGCAGAATCTGAACCATTAATATCAACAACAGGGAATACCTTTTCTGTATCTAATACATCACACTTCATGTTTTCTTCACGAGAAAGCATGTTGTTCGCATTACCTCTAATTGTATTAATTTCACCATTGTGGACAATAAAGCGGTTTGGATGCGCTCTTTGCCATGATGGATTTGTATTTGTAGAGAAACGAGAATGCACTAATGCGATTGCACTCTTATAATCATCATCCTGTAAGTCACCAAAGAAGCTTCTTAACTGTCCTACAAGGAACATACCTTTATATACAATAGTACGGCTAGATAATGAACATACATAAGTATTTTCATTACTCTGTTCAAAAATTCTTCTTGCTTGATAAAGAAGACGGTCAAAAGGAAGACCTATTTCACAATCATCAGGTTTCTTTACGAATCCCTGCATAATACAAGGCATTGCTTCAATCGCTTTAGTACCTAATACCTCTTTATGTGTTTCTACCTTTCTCCATCCAAGGAAAGTCATACCTTCCTTAGTAATAATCTTTTCAAACATAGTCATTGCCTGATGTCTTTCTAGTTCATTCATAGGGAAGAAGAACTGACCAACACCATAATGACCTTCCTTAGGTAACTGGAAATCCTTAATACTCTTCTTAAAGAATGTATAAGGGACCTGAGTTAAAATACCAACACCGTCCCCTGTTTCACCCTTAGCATCTTTACCTGCTCTATGCTCTAACTGTTCTACAATCTTTAACGCATTTGATACTGTCATATGCGTTTTTACACCTTTGATATTAACAACTGCACCGATACCACAGTTATCATGTTCAAAAGATGAATCATATAAACTTTTGTTCATGCACACACCTCCTATATAAGTGAAACTATAGTACAAAATATTTTTATCATTGTAAAGAAAAATTGTTATAAAAGTGATAAAACTTTCATTATTTTATGATTTAACGAAAATATATTCCATATAACTTCTATTAAGCGAAATATGTAATAAAAAAAGAAAGCCTTTACGGCTTTCAGTTTCTCATTTCTTCTTGTATATGCTTGATACGATGATACATACCTGGATGATCATAAGAAGTATATTCAATAAAGTTGGCAGGATGGACATCAATCAGTTCATCGCTGGAAATACGCTTAAATGTCGCAATTAATTCTTCTCCATAACCATTATGTACTGCCTGATCATCTGCTTCATATTCTTCTCTTCTTGATACATAATTCATAAAAATAGAGCTTATATACATAATAGGGGTAATCATCACACCTAAACATGTAAAGATCACATCATAGTTCATATGAATTAGTCCAAAGCTCTTTAATACTCTTTCTGATAAGACGATACATAACTCACCATGAGGGATCATATAGACTACACATATAAAAAGAATACATAATACAATGTATTTCATATAGTTGAAGATATTCTTCTTATGTTTCAAATGTCCTATTTCATGAGACAGAACTGCAAGGAGTTCTCCTTCAGAATTTTCATCTAAGAAGTTATCCGCAATTCCAAATTCTTTATACCATAACATCTTTAATAGGAAAGCATTCTTACCAGTGGACTTCTTAGATTCATTATAGACCTCAATATGTTTGACCTTCTTAGGACAATCCTTCATCAGTTCTTCTATTTTATGTCTTAGTTCATTGTCTTCTAATTCAGTAAATGTATATTGAATTCTTAAATACATATAACTGATCCCTAAGACAATTAAATAGAGGATAAACCCAATACATAATAGCCCTAAACATAACATCAAAGATTGTGCATAAGTAATAGAGAAGTGGTTTGTCCATGTTTCGATATGTTCTAGAATATAAAGACAAGGTATATAAAGGATGAAAGAAAGAACAAGGTCTAGAACTGTTTCTACGACTTCATCTTTTATGAATACTTTCATTGTCTTCTTATTCTTACCGTATTTCTCTTCTATCTTAAACGTTGCATAATAATCAAAACATATACTTACAACTCTATTAATCAAAGAAATACTCAATACTGTCACAAAGAAACGTGTATACACATTTAAAGGTAATTGATCTATATAAGATAAGAAAGGAGAGAATAAGTAAAATATATACACTATTACTGTGAATAACCTATTACATAGCTTCATATGATCATAATCTTTCTCATAACTTAAGAAAGATGCATAACGCTTCTTATCATATATATCACTGACTTCAATAGGTAATGGTTTCTTTCTCTGTCTATTCTTTATACCATCTAATACAAAGCGATACCCTGTCTGTATCATAATAATGATAAAAATCAACCATTTCATACTAAAAACCTCCTTGATTCATTACTAAAATTAAAAAATACATAAAAATTATTGGTATTAATATTGAAATGCAAGCGCATACGTACTATAATACCCATAGAATCTAGAATGCAAATAAATGACTGCTTGAAATGCAGAAGGACAAATATTATAAAACCATTTCTCAATTAATGCCTATCAACTTATTGTCATTCCTAAATACTGCGAATATATAATCCGGATTGTTCCTCACTGCATATTGCCTCTAGATAAGAAAAAGAACCTTTTGAGGTTCTTTTTTTCTTAATCTACATTAGATGCATAGAAATGAGTTGTCTTATAGTTATATACAATACGTGATACATTGAATAACTGTCCATTAGAAAGATGTACATAGTCTTCTACTTCTAATGCAGGACTACCTTCTTCTAATCCTAGTACAGCTGCTTCTTGTGCACTTAATTGTTTAACATGGAAATACTTATCCGCAAAACCAATACTTAACTTTAAATCATTCTTAATATAAGTATAGATTGACTGACTTGCAATACGACGATCAAGTGAAGGAACAAGGTCCTTATTGTAGTATGTATACTCAATAGCCATTGGTACACCATCCATCTTTCTTACTCTTTCAATATAATAGATAGGTGTAGTAAGTTCACACTGCATACGTTTCGCAAGTTCTTCTCCAGCCATCATAATATGGAATCCTTTGACATCAGTAGTAATCTTATGACGTGGAGCATTTTCAGTAATACCACGAGAACCATTCATCCATAAAGAATCATCATCTCTTGTATGACGTACAAATACACCACTTCCCTGAATAGAGAATAGAGTACCCTGTTTCTTTAAAGTACGGATTGCGTTTCTAATAGTATTTCTACTTACCTGATACTGTTCAATTAACTGATCTTCTGTTGGAAGCTTATCAGTATATTCATTTGTTTCTATTTTGCGGATAATATCTTCCACTACTTCTTGATATTTTGACATTTTTTTCATCACCGCCCACATATTAACACAACCTAACTTTTTGGTCTAGTATGAAAATAGTGATATAATGCATTTTGAGGTGAAAAAGTATGAAATTAACAAGAATCAAGATGATTATTTGTGATATGGACGGTACTTTGTTGGATAATCAGAAGAATCTGCCTCCACATTTTAATCAAATATATAAGGAATTGTATGATAGAAATATCGTTTTTGCGATTTCATCTGGAAGACAGATGGGAGAAGTGAAGAAGTATTTTGAAGGGAATAAGACTATATATCTAATGGCTGAAAATGGTGGCTATATACAACATGATGGTGAGACATTACTTGCAGACTATATGAACAAGGAAGATGTGTATAAGCTAGTTAATTATGTGAATACACTTGATGGTATGGCTCCGATGTTAAGTGGTAAGAAAGCCATGTATGCCTTTAATAAGGATAAAGCACTCATTAGCCAGCATACAAATCACTTTAGTATTACTTATGTAGATACAATAGAAGATATAGAGGATGATATATTCAAGATTACAATCTGTGATCCTATAGATCCAGTAAAGAACTGCTTGGAAGGCCCTTTGTCTAGTATAAAAGATTTTGAAGTCAAACCATCAGGAGACTGTTGGATTGATATCAATAAGAAAGGACAGTCTAAAGCAGATAGTGTCGTCTTCTTGCAGAATAAACTCAATATATCAGAAGAAGAAACAATGGTCTTTGGAGATTCTGATAATGATCTGCCTATGTTTGATCATGCTTATTATAGTTTTGCGATGAAGAATGCAGATCACTTTATTCAAAGTAAAGCGTGTTTTGTGACTACAGAAGATAATGATCATGATGGGGTTATGAAGACAATACAGAAAATGATGGAGGGTGAAGATGGATTATTTATACAAATTTAAGGATGGATTGACTATAGTGAAGGATGATATGCCTTTAGATGATCATTGTATGCACTATAGTGATGACTGGGAAACATTACTTCCTTTTAAAGTTCCAGGGAAGATGAGAAAAACAAAACAACTATTAAACTATAATGAATCAATGAATATACTTCATAAGATATCCTATGGTGTTCTCTCATTCTTTGATGAAATACCTTATGGTATTCCTTTAGATCATGTTTCTATGAATGGAAAGCTCTATTTCCATTCATCTAAAATAGGCTATAAGATCAAAGGGGTAGGAAAACAGGTCAGTTATACTGTGGTAGAGGATTGTGGTATTAATGAAGAGAAGACAACACACAATCATCGTTCAGTATATATATTAGGTATATTAGAAGAAGTAAATAATAAAGAAACAAAGAAAGATGTATTAAATACATTAGTTCATACACTTTGTCCTACACAGAAGGTAGATATTACAGAACAAATGGTAGATAATGTGAATATCTTAGAAATAGATATACAGTATATGATAGGAAAGGAACATATAAGATGAAGAAGATTGGATTTATTGGTTTAGGGATCATGGGTTTACCTATGGCAGGTCATTTAATGGATGCAGGATATGAAATGCATATTTATGCAAGACATCCAGAAAAGGTGACATCTTTAGTAGAGAAGGGTGCTACACTTCATTCTACTATTCATGATTGTGTGAAAGATGTAGACGTAGTGATGACTATTGTAGGTTTTCCACAGGATGTAGAAGAAGTTTATTTTAATGACAACAACATTCTTGATTCAGTAAAAGAAGGGACATATTTGATTGATATGACAACGACATCACCTACACTTGATCAAAGAATATATGAAGAAGGTAAGAAGAGAAATCTACATGTATTAGATGCACCAGTGACTGGTGGAGATACAGGCGCAAAGAATGCGACTCTTTCTATTCTAGTAGGAGGAGATAAAGAAGATTATGAAGCATGTCTTCCTTTATTTAAAGCTATGGGGACTAATATTAATTATCAGGGTCCTAGTGGTTCAGGACAGCATGCCAAGATGGCCAATCAGATCATGATTGCAGGGGCATTATCTGGTGTATGTGAAGCTCTAACATATGCATCAAGTAAAGGGTTAGATTTAGATGTTTTATTAAAGTCTGTGTCTACTGGTGCTGCAGGTTCTCATCAGTTAGATGCATTTGGCCCTAAGATCTTAAAAGATGATTATCAGCCAGGATTCTTTATGAAACACTTTATTAAAGATATGAAGCTAGCAGATGAAGAAGCTAAAGAATCAGATATAACACTTAATGTATTAGAAACAGTATTAAGAAACTATCAGGAACTAGAAAAAGAAGGCTATGGTGACTTAGGTACACAAGCCTTAATCAAGTATTATAAAAAGCCCTAAGAGAGGGCTTTAAGCAACTCAGTCTTAGAAGCAGGGGTAAATCCCTGGATCATTTCTTTTGATCCTCCACCTTTGCTTCTAAGGCTTTTTAATTGTGTTAATATATCCAATGCATTATTCGTAGAACCTATGACATAACGATAACCTTTCTCATCATTTCCTACAAATACACCACCTGTACCATAAACATTAACGAGATGATTAGTCACTTCTCTTTGATTCACAGGGAGACAGTCTTCCACAAATAAATAAGCATTTTCACATAAAGAAAGCATATGTTCTTTTTCTAGTTGTGTATATTTCACTTCTAAAGCTGTTTTTTCTTCATACATCTTATTCACTTGTTTTACAAGTGTATGATTATTGGAAGAGAAAAGATGATAAAGTGATTCAAGATGATCAAAATCATCCTTGAAACGATGATAAGCACGTTCACCAAATAAGAATATAAAACGTGTCCCTCTCGTTGTATGAATCACTTTGATGATCTTGAATACCCCTAATTCACCTGTTCTTTTTACATGAGGCGCACAACATGCACATATATCATAATCTTTGATCTCTACAATACGTACTTTACCTTCAATCTCTTTCTTAGAACGATAAGAAATACTCTCTAAATCATCAGGATAGAAACAATGAACTTCTTTATTTTCATAGATGGCCTGATTCACTTTCTCTTCTATTGAATCAATATCCTTGATATCACCATCATATTCTACTTGTCCTTCTTCACTATTGAGATGGAAACTCACATTATCATAACCATATAAACTATGCACAATACCAGAAAGAAGATGTTCTCCTGTATGATTCTGCATAAAAGAATAGCGTCTCTTCCAGTCAATATGACCTTCTATTGTATCTCCTATATGTAAGTTATGCTTCTTTACATAGTGAATAATCATATCATCTTTAATCTGTACATCCTTAACAGGAATATCATTAATAGTCCCTAGATCACATTCCTGACCACCTTCCTCAGGAAAGAAAAGTGTTTGGTTAAGAATGATTTCATTTTGATTTACTTCTACTACTGTTGCCTTGAAATCTGTACTATAAGGCATTTCATCATATAATTTTATTGTTTTCATATACTTATCACCTTCATTATTCTAACATAAATACTTGACCGAGAGGTACTACCGGGTGATAAAGTGTTTTCATAATATGTGAGTTATGAAGCATAAACAATAAAATGTGTTAGAATAACACAGGAAAAGAAGGGAGAAATTATTGTGGATAAAAAGAAAACATCAGTCAATATGCTGGAAGGTTCAATATTTAAGAGTTTAGTTATCTTTATGATTCCAATTCTTATATCAAACATCTTCCAGCAGTTCTATAACACAATGGACACAGCCATTGTAGGAAATACTTTAGGAATGACATCACTTTCTGCGATTGGTTCATGTGCAGCTGTTTATGACCTATTAGTAGGTTTTGCGTTAGGTATTGGGAATGGTTTATCCATTGTCACTGCAAGAAGCTATGGTTCAGGAGATGAAGAACTCTTAAAGAAATCAGTCGCAGCCAGCTTTGTGATTGGTATTGTATCTTCTGTTGTGATTACTATTATCGCATCTATGGGAATTAAACCATTACTTATTGCGATTAATGTATCACCAGATCTACTTAATGAAGCTTATAGCTATATTATTGTGATTATACAATTCTTAGTCGTTATGTTTGCGTATAACTTATGTGCAGGCTTATTACGTGCGATAGGGAATAGTCTCATGCCTTTAATCTTCTTAATCATATCATCTGTATTAAATATTGGTTTAGACTTATTCTTTATTACACAGCTTCATATGGGTGTAAGAGGTGCAGCTGTTGCGACAGTCATTGCCCAGGGTGTATCAGTTGTATTCTGTCTCATCTATATCTTTAAGAATGTTCCATTACTCGTACCAGAAAAGAGACATTTTAAATTTGATGCAGACCTATATAAAGAACTATTAGGCCAGGGATACTCTATGGCTATTATGAGTGCTATTGTGAATGCAGGTTCAGTTATCTTACAATCAGGTATCAATGGTTTAGGAAGCAAACAGATCATTGCAGGTCATACATCTGCAAGAAAACTTTATATGTTCTTTAATATGCCTTTCACAGCTATGGGTCAGGCAACCAGTACATTTGTATCTCAAAATAGAGGTGCAGGAAACCCATCACGTATCCGTAAAGGTATGAAAGAAATGTATATCTATGATGTTGTCGTTGCCGCAATTGTCACAGTCATACTATTATTCACTGCACCTACACTTGTAAAATGGATATCAGGTACATCAGACCATACAGTCTTATACAATGGTTCACTTTACTTACGCATTGTTGCACCTAACTATGCAGTATTAGGTGTTCTTATGCAGACAAGATTTGCATTACAGGGTATTGGACAGAAGATGTTACCACTTGTATCTAGTGTTATTGAATTAGTCGGTAAGATCATCTTCGTATTCGCACTTATTCCAGTCTTTAAATATATGGCTGTCATCTTCTGTGAACCAGTCATCTGGGTTGTTATGACAATCTATCTATTAATTGTATTCTGGAGAGATCCATTCATTAAAGAGGCTTAGTCCTCTTTTTTTAAATACCTATTTAGAAATAATTCTAAATAGGTATTGTATTTCTTTATACTTGATGTATAATCTATTTAGAAAGTTATCTAAATAGGTGGTGAACATATGTTTGAGAAGACGTTTAAAGCACTCAGTGCACCAGTAAGAAGAGATATTCTGAATTTATTAAAGAAAGGTAGGATGTCTGCAGGAGATATAGCTGCACAATTTGATATGACGCAGGCCACTGTCTCATATCATTTATCGATATTAAAATCTGCAGACTTAATCAGAGAAGAAAAAGATAAGAATTATATTTATTATGAAATTAATGCGACTGTATTTGAGGAAATGTTGTTGTATTTTAAGTCTTTCTTAGGAGGAGAAGATGATGTTGAAGAATAAATGGGTTAAATTTAGTTTAGTATTATTTCTGTTGCCACTTGTATGTATATTAGTGACTTATAATAAGTTACCTGCACAAGTCGCAACACACTTTGATATCCATGGAACACCTGATGGGTATATGGATAAGTTCTTAGGTTTATATGGTGTATGGGGCTTTATGTTAGTGCTTCATATTTTCTGTGCCTTTATGACATTTAAGGATCCTAAAAAGAGTAATATACCAGAAGTAGGATTAAGAATTATATTAATGATTTGTCCTGTCATGTGTTTGATGGTGACTCTACTTATTATTACATATAGTCTAGGCTATCGTTTTGATATGACATTTATTATGAATATAGTAATAGGCTTCATCTTTATTATTATAGGTAATTACTTACCTAAAATAAAAAGAAACTATACTATAGGTATTCGTATTTCATGGACATTAAATAGTGATGAGAACTGGTCACGTACACATAGATTTTCAGGTTATGTGTTTGTATTAACTGGAATGTTGTATATTATCTTTAGTATGTTAGGCTATATGTTTATTGGTATAGGAATTCTATTTATATCTAGTTTACTATGTTTTGGATATAGCTATAGCTTATACAGAAAAGGGATTTAGTGGATTACCACTAAATCTTTTTTTAATAGCATTTTCTAAAACTGCAAATTGGTGCATAAAATACAAAAGTAGTGTATAGTAAGGAATGGGTAGGGGAATAGCTCATACCAAAATCCGATTTCCTTACCATGATCACCGAAGGTGATCTTTTTTTTATTTTTAAACAGAAATAATGAGAAATTTATCAAAAAAAATAGAAAAATTTAGTAAGTGCCTCTAAAAAGGCGCTGTCGGAGGGGTAACTGTTAATATATTTATTTAAAAGAGTTATAATAAAGGAGTAAATAAATTCAAGTGTTGATAGTGAAAAAGACAAATAAAAAATGCTACCGAAGTAGCATTTTATACGTCATCTAAATGACAATCGGGTAAACCCGCATTTAAGCATAAGCTTTATTTTAACTCGTTGTGTTATTTTGAACTGTATCAAAACTATTTGTTTCGACACTATTAGCATAATCACTTTTTAGGAGGATGTCAAGGTATGAGCCAAAATATTGTTGATTATTGTATTGGACTTGATTTAGGAACAGGGTCTGTAGGATGGGCCGTTGTGGACATGAATCATAGACTTATGAAAAGAAACGGAAAGCATCTATGGGGATCTAGACTATTTAGTAATGCAGAAACAGCAGCTAAAAGAAGAACTAGTAGATCAACTCGTAGAAGATACAATAAGAGAAGAGAAAGAATCAGATTATTAAGAGCTATTTTACAGGATATGGTTTTAGAGAATGATCCAACTTTTTTTATTAGACTAGAGCACACTTCTTTTTTAGATGAAGAAGACAAAGCTAATTATTTAGGAGCAGATTATAAGGATAATTATAATTTGTTTATTGATGAAGATTTTAATGATTATACTTATTATCATAAGTATCCTACTATTTATCACTTAAGAAAGGCGTTGTGTGAATCAACTGAAAAAGCTGATCCAAGACTTATCTATTTAGCACTGCACCATATTGTGAAATATAGAGGGAATTTCTTATATGAAGGACAGAAATTCAATGTGGATGCATCTAATATGGAAGATAAGTTATCAGATGTATTTGTTCAATTTGCAGATTTTAACAATATTCCTTATGAGGATGATGAAAAGAAGGATTTAGAAATATTAGATATACTAAAGAAAACTGTATCAAAGAAAGACAAGATTGATGAGATTATGGCTTTAATCGCCCCAAAAAGCGTTTATAAGAATGCTTACAAAGCATTAGTGACTGGTATTGTTGGAAATAAAATGAATGTTACTAAGATGATTTTGTGTGAATCTATTACGCGAGATGGTGAAGATATTAAACTTAAATTTTCTGAGGCTAATTATGATGATCAATTTAGTGAAGTCGAAAATGATTTGGGGGAATATGTAGAGTTTATTGATTCCTTGCATAATATCTATAGCTGGGTTCAATTACAAAAAATAATGGGTTCAGCACACACTGATAATCCATCTATCTCTGAGGCGATGGTTGCTCGTTATGATAAACATCATGATGATTTGAAGTTATTAAAGGATTGTATTAAGAATAATGTTCCTAAGAAATATTTTGATATGTTCAGAAATGACAGTGAGAAATTGAAGGGATATTATAATTACATTAATCGTCCATCTAAAGCGCCTGTAGATGAGTTCTATAAATATATTAAGAAATGTATTGAGAAGGTTGATACACCAGAAGCAAAACAAATTCGAGATGATATTGAACTAGAAAACTTCTTGTTAAAACAGAACTCACGTACTAACGGAGCAGTTCCTTATCAGATGCAGCTTGATGAAATGATTAAGATTATTGATAATCAATCAAATTACTATCCAGTATTAAAAGAAAAGAGAGACCAATTATTATCTATTTTAACGTTTAGAATTCCTTACTATTTTGGACCATTAAACGAAAATAGTGAACATGCATGGATAAAGCGTTTAGAAGGTAAAGAAAACCAGAGAATACTACCTTGGAACTATCAGGATGTTGTGGATGTGGATGCAACTGCTGAAGGATTCATTAAGGAAATGACTAACTATTGTACGTATTTTCCAGATGAAGAAGTTCTTCCTAAGAACTCACTCATAGTATCTAAATACGAGGTTTATAATGAGCTAAACAAAATAAGGGTTAATGATAGACTTTTAGAAATAGATGCTAAGAATGCGATAATTAGAGAACTCTTTATGAAATATAAATCAGTTACTGAAAAAAAGTTAAAGAAATGGCTAGTAAACAATCAGTACTGTAATGAAGATGCAGAAATAAGAGGATTTCAAAAGAAAGAAAAATTTTCAACATCGTTAACTCCTTGGATTGATTTCACAAAGATTTTTGGTAAGATTGACCATACTAATTTTGCACTAATTGAAAAAATCATTTATGATTTGACTATATTTACTGATAAGAAAATAATGAGACGTAGATTGAAAAAACTATATGGTTTCTCCGATGATATTACTAATCAGATTATGAAGTTGAAATATAAATCATGGTCAAGATTATCAGAAAAGCTACTTAATGGTATAACTGCAGATAATAGATTTGGAAGTAGTGTTACAGTTTTAGATGTTTTAGAAATGTCTCATTTGAATTTGATGGAAATCATTAATGATAAGAATTTGGGTTATTTAGAACAGATTGAAGAATCTTATGTTAAGCCTAAAGACGGTAAATTCACATATAAAGAAGTCGCTGAACTAGCTGGTTCACCTGCTTTAAAAAAGGGTATTTGGCAATCCCTTCAGATAGTGGAAGAAATTACAAAAGTAATGCAGTGTGGACCTAAGTATATTTATATTGAATTTGAAAGATCAGAAAAGGAAAAAGAAAGAACAAAAACTCAGGTTGAACAGTTAAAGGAATTATATAAAGATTTAGATAAGCAAATTAAAGAAGATGAAAAGTACAGACATGTATTTGAAGAATTAAATAATTTTGATAAATCGAAAAAACTTGATTCGGACAGAGTGTATCTCTATTTTACGCAACTAGGAAAATGTATGTATTCTAAAGAACCATTGCACTTAGATGAGCTGTCATCATATGAAATTGATCATATTCGTCCTAAGTCTTTAGTGGCAGATGATAGTTTAGATAATAGAGTATTGGTGAAGTCTAAAGAGAATCAAAGAAAATTAGATGATGCAGTTATTCCATCTGATATTCGTATGAAGATGTTTTCATTTTGGAAACTTTTATACGACAAAAAATTAATTACTCCTAAAAAATACTATGCATTAATAAAAAGTGAAATTACAGAGAGAGATAAGGAAAAATTTACTAATCGACAGTTGGTAGAAACTAGACAGATTACTAAAAGAGTTACTCAAATAATTAGAGACCATTATTCAACAACGGTTGCTGCTATTCGTGCTGAATTACCACATTCTTTTAGAAAGAAATATGGCATCTATAAGAATAGAGATATTAATGACTATCATCATGCACATGATGCTTATATTGTTGCATTAATTGGTGGATTTATGCGTGATAGATATCCAAAGATTCATGACTCAGATGCTGTTTATTCTGAATATATGAAAGCATTAAAGAAGGATGAAAAGAATCAAAAGAAGTGGAATGGTGGTTTGATTATTAATAGTATGAAATATCCTTATGAAGTTGATGGAAAACAAGTATGGGATCCTAATTTTATAGGTGAGATTAAGAAGTATTTCTATTATAAGGATTGTTACTGTACGACTAAAGTTGAACAAAAGAGTGGGAAACTGTTTGATATAAATATTATTTCAATGAATAACACTAACGGAAAGCCAAAAATTCCAGCTAATAAGTATCGTGCGAATATCAATAAATATGGCGGATTTAGTGGTATACAGTATGTTATTGTTGCGATAGAAGGAAATAAGCAATTGAAAAAGAAAACAGAAAAGGTTAGAAAATTGAGTGGAATTCCTCTATATATGAAAGATGCAAGTGTTCAAGAAAAAGTGGCATATTTAGAAAAGGAAGAAAAATTATTAGATGTCAAAATTATTAGAGATAATATTCCATTGAATCAGTTGGTTATTATTAATGGTGGCGAATATTTGCTGACAGCACCGGGAGAATGTGTAAATGCAAGACAACTAGTTTTGACTGAAAAGCAATGTGAATTAATAAATAGAATTTATTTTGCGATAGGTAAAAATGATTATGCATCATTGAATGATCAGGAACTAGGGAATTTATATGTTGAATTAGCAGAGAAAATGGAACTGTTATACCCTTATTACGCAAATCTGTCAAAAAAGTTTATAACTATGTCAGAAGAATTTTCAAACGAATCACTTGAACACAAATCTGATATCATAAAGAAGATGCTGAAGATTATGCATAGAGGACCTGGTAGAGAAAAATTAGTTTATGATAATTATAAATTATCAAATGAAGCAGGTAGATTAGAAAATAAGACTTTCTATTTAGACGACATAGAATTTGTTTCTCAGTCACCAACAGGAATATATTTTAAGAAATACAAATTATGAGTTGGCGAACTGTAGTTATAGACAGCAGATCAAAACTTACTTATAAGAATGGGTATCTAATAGTAAGAAGTGATGAAGTACATATGATTCACTTATCTGAAATAAATACTATTCTTATAAGTAGTACTGCTGTTGCCATTACTTCCTACTTAGTAAATGAATTACTAAGTAGGAAGATTAAAATTGTATTTTGTGATGAAAAAAGAAATCCTGTAGGTGAAGTAGTACCATATTATGGGTGTCATAATTCCAGTAAAAGAGTACGCCAACAAATAAACTGGGATTATGATTATGCCAAAGAGGTTTGGACTGCAATAATCAAAGAAAAGGTTAAGAACCAAGCTAAACTATTAGAGAATTATGATGAAGATGGATCAAAGAAACTATATAAATATGTTGATCAAATTAGATTATTTGATTCAACTAATAGAGAAGGGCATGCAGCTAAAGTATATTTTGATGACTTGTTTGGCGTAGATTTTACAAGAACATCAAAGAGTGATATCAATGCATCATTGAATTATGGATATTCAGTATTGTTATCACAATTTAATAAAGAACTTGTGTTAAATGGGTATTTAACACAGTTAGGAATAAAGCATTGTAATGAATTTAATCCATTTAATTTATCATCTGACTTAATGGAACCATTTAGACCATTAGTAGATAAAATAGTCAGAGAAAACTGTGATGAGATATTTGATGGTTCTATGAGGCTTAAATTAGTGGATGTGTTAAATCATAAAGTTAGAATAAAGAACAGTAATCAGTATGTTTCTAATGCGATATCTATATATGTAAAAAGTGTGATTAAGGCAATTGAAAAGAAAGATATCAGCTATCTAGAGTTTTTTGAATATGAGTTATAGATATATGAGGATTATTGTATTTTTTGATTTGCCCACACTTACATATAAGGATCAGAAAGAATATAGATTGTTTAGAAAGTTGCTTATTAATGATGGATTTGTGATGATGCAGGAGAGTGTTTATTGTAAATTGGCTTTGAATAACTCTATAGTGAAAGCACAAGTAAAAAGAATTAGAGATAATAAACCTAGTGCTGGAGATGTAGAAGTTCTTATCATTACAGAAAAACAATTTGCATCAATAGAATATATTTGTGGTAGTAAACAGACTCTTAAAGAGGATAGCGAAGAAAGGTTGATAGTTCTATGAAATTAAGAATTATGGGCTTTGAAGAAATAGATTTTAATGATCAGGATGATACTATACTGATTATTAAGAATCATAAGTTTTATGCACATATTTTGAATTTGTTGTCATCTATACTATATGACAAGAATAAGTCCACAGAACTGTTGATTGTTGATGGAGAGAAGAATATTACTACCAATGTATTATTGATAACAGATCTTTATAGAATAGATTTTAATGATAAGAATCTGTTAAAAGAAATCTATGCACAAATAAGCAAGAATATTACTTCTGATGAAGAAAAATGCATGAGATATCAAAAGTTAGCTGATGATCTTAATGCTATGTTAGAAGATGAACTAGAAGATTACAATCTAGAGTTTGACTATAAAAATGATTTAACTATTGAAAACTATTTAAAGGCAGTGTCTTTGAAGATATCAAGAAAAGCAGAAGAAAAGCTTTATGATAGACTAATGAATTATGTAGAGCTAGTTACTGAGCTGGTAAAGAAGCCGGTGCTAGTTCTATATAATTGTCTTGATTATTTAGATGATGAAGAGTTAATGGAATTAACCAAGTATAAGAACTATAAGCATCTTCATTTGTTGTTTATAGAGAATAAAAGTAGGGAAGTTGATTCTATTACTTTTAGAAAATATATAATAGATGAAGATTTATGTGAAGATTATGATAAAATAGAAGAGGTTCAAAGTGACTAGGGAGTCGTGATCTTGAAAAGAACTCTAGCTTTCAAATGGAAAAATCTATCAGACTTTTGAATTTGAGGTTTTAGAGATGTGTTATTTTGAACTGCATTAAAACAGAAGTTTTAAAGAAGGCATTGAATAATGCGTTTTAGAGATGTGTTATTTTGAACTGCATTAAAACTCAAAATCGTTCTTATAATGTTTGTAAAACGTTTTAGAGATGTGTTATTTTGAACTGCATTAAAACCCTTCCTCTCATCAACATGGTGAGAATGGCGTTTTAGAGATGTGTTATTTTGAACTGCATTAAAACCGACCACGAAAAAAGAATTTCACATCTAGAGTTTTAGAGATGTGTTATTTTGAACTGCATTAAAACAACGGCACAGCATATCGCAAGCAGTGCAGAGTTTTAGAGATGTGTTATTTTGAACTGCATTAAAACTGTTCTAATTGGTGTTAGTTCTATATCCTAGTTTTAGAGATGTGTTATTTTGAACTGCATTAAAACTGGTCATATCCCTGAACGACGAGATCCAGTGTTTTAGAGATGTGTTATTTTGAACTGCATTAAAACTAATGCAAATCCACAATCCCTGTCACTGCAGTTTTAGAGATGTGTTATTTTGAACTGCATTAAAACTCTTGAGATTGAAACACGGAGTAAACCACATGTTTTAGAGATGTGTTATTTTGAACTGCATTAAAACAACATTAAATACTGTAGGTATATAACATTTGTTTTAGAGATGTGTTATTTTGAACTGCATTAAAACAAATCTAAAAATAGATGATGTCATAATGATGTTTTAGAGATGTGTTATTTTGAACTGCATTAAAACAGAAAGAAATTCTTGATGCTATGCAGAAGTAGTTTTAGAGATGTGTTATTTTGAACTGCATTAAAACAGTAGTTGAAGACATCAAGACAGACTTAGAGTTTTAGAGATGTGTTATTTTGAACTGCATTAAAACTATCTTTTTCCATGCTACCATACTACCATAGTTTTAGAGATGTGTTATTTTGAACTGCATTAAAACAATGGTATGATAAGCATATATACAACGGCAGTTTTAGAGATGTGTTATTTTGAACTGCATTAAAACCAAGGGTTGTAGAAGACTTAAATAACATTTGTTTTAGAGATGTGTTATTTTGAACTGCATTAAAACGAAACATTGGTTATCTTGCTAAATGCGTGCGTTTTAGAGATGTGTTATTTTGAACTGCATTAAAACAACGCTCAAGAAGTGAAGCAGAAACCAATAGTTTTAGAGATGTGTTATTTTGAACTGCATTAAAACAAAGGAAAATGTTAGGTTTCTAAACAGCCTGTTTTAGAGATGTGTTATTTTGAACTGCATTAAAACCAAAAGCCATTGAAGAAAAGATGGAAGACTGTTTTAGAGATGTGTTATTTTGAACTGCATTAAAACTCAGATTTAATGAAACACTTAAACTAGTTGGTTTTAGAGATGTGTTATTTTGAACTGCATTAAAACGGAAACCAGCCTTTTCAATCAGAAGACTTGGTTTTAGAGATGTGTTATTTTGAACTGCATTAAAACTAACGAGGTCACTGTAATCTATGACTATATGGTTTTAGAGATGTGTTATTTTGAACTGCATTAAAACCAGCGAACCATTGGACACCGATGGCGATGCAGTTTTAGAGATGTGTTATTTTGAACTGCATTAAAACTCAAAGCGTTAGAAGAATATTGTGATAACTTGTTTTAGAGATGTGTTATTTTGAACTGCATTAAAACCCCTTTATGGAGTACCTCACATAATCCATCGTTTTAGAGATGTGTTATTTTGAACTGCATTAAAACTTTTTGACAAATTTGGTTAACTGTCCTACAGCTTTAGAGATATGTTATTTTGAACTGCATTAAAACACAGCAGAACTTGTAAAAGCGTGGAATCTCCGTTTTAGAGATGTGGTATTATGAATCTAATTCTTATTTATTGAGTATGATAATTTATGAGTTTAATGCTATAGTGATGCAATATCAGTTACTTGAATTGAGTTGTTTTCCTCTTGAATTTATCCACTTTTTGATTTCTTGAAATACATAAATCAATCAGTATAATAATTATAGAAAAGGGGGTAAACAATTATGAAACTATCCGAATTTCATGCATTTAAACGCAAACTTAGTGAACTATATCTTAACGTAAAAGACAGTAGTATGTACAAACAACTTTTCAGCAACATTAAGGCGTTAGACTGCTTCGAAACCTATTGTTTAGGAATAAGTTATCAAATCGTTTCTCACAGTACCCTTTCAAGAGAACATCAAATTAAACTATTGGATGAATTCTATCAGGAAGCACACATACCCTTTGATCCAGAAGAAGTATATACTATGATGGAAAACGGACCTTATACTATAGAGGATAACCCTGTATGGTATGGAATAGATGCTATGACATCTAATCGTCCTGGTTCTGTTAACTTTTGTCTCTATTATTCACTTATGACAGGTATGATATCTGAACAAGATGGAATTAATTACTACAACGATTTAACAAAACTCCTAAGCAGTTTCCTACATTCGTTTGGTCATCATACAGATGCGTATGTTGATGAATATATTGCTGAAACAGAACAATATACAACTACTATGGCTGCCCAATTTGTCGAGCATTGTCAAAAAGAATACATGAAGGCATCAAAAAAAGTAAACTAAGCGCAAAAAAAAGACGGTAATTTAAAATAACTAGGGGTTTCCTAAATTTTAATTATCACGTAGTATGGGGTGAGATTCACCCCATACTTTTTTATGTTCTAGAAGTCTATTTCAGAAATATCTAAATCTAACGATGAGTCTTCATCGTTATT